>DASQJV010000113.1:0-2055 GCA_035630855.1 Allosphingosinicella sp.
CCGTTGGCGACACTGGATTCCTCTCTGGTAAGAGCGGCGAACGCGATCGGCGTCGAACTGATTCTGGGGAATTGAAGTGAAAGCTCTGCTGTCGAATTCGCCCGGGGGTCCCGAGACGCTGGAGCTCGCCGAGCTTCCCGATCCGCAGCCCGGCCCCGGTCAGCTGCTCGTGAGGGTGCGCGCCTGCGCGATCAACTATCCCGACGTGCTGATCATCGAGGACAAATATCAGTTCAAGCCGCCGCGGCCCTTCGCTCCAGGGGGCGAGGTGGCGGGCATCGTCGAGGCGGTCGGGGAAGGGGTCTCCGGCTGGGCCGAGGGCGACCGGCTGATCGCGATGATCGGCCATGGGGGGCTCCAGGAGAAGGTTCTGATCTCCGCCGCCCAGGCGGTGCCGCTACCGCCGGAGCGCAGCTTCGAGGACGGCTCGGCCCTGATCCTCACCTATGCGACGTCGATCCACGCCTTGCTCGACCGCGGACGGCTGAAATCCGGCGAGACCCTGCTCGTCCTCGGCGCGGCCGGAGGGGTGGGCCTCGCTGCGGTCGAGCTCGGCAAGGCCTACGGGGCGCGGGCGATCGCCGCCGTCTCGTCCGAAGAGAAAGCCGATGTCGCCCGTCAGGCCGGCGCCGATCTCGCCATCGTCTACCCGTCGGGGCCGTTCGACAAAGAGGGTTCGAAGGCGCTCGGGCAGATGTTCAAGGAAGCGGTCGGGCCCGCCGGAGCGGACCTGATCTACGATCCCGTCGGCGGCGATTACGCCGAGCCGGCGCTTCGCTCGATCGCCTGGGAAGGCCGTTACCTCGTCGTCGGCTTCCCGGCCGGGATCCCGAAGCTTCCGCTCAACCTCACCCTGCTCAAGAGCTGCGACGTCCGCGGGGTCTTCTGGGGCGCCTTCGCGGCGCGCGATCCCAAGGCCAATGCGGCGCATATCGAGACCCTGTTCCGCCTCTGGCGCGAGGGCAGGATCGCTCCCAGGGTCAGCCGCACGTGGCCGCTCAAGCAGGGCGGCGAGGCGATCGCCCACATGGCGGCGAGGAAGGCGGTCGGGAAGCTCGTGGTGACGATGGACTGAAGGCAAGGGCTTCGACAAGCTCAGCCTGAACGGTTTTCACGACGACCATAGGCTCTTTCCGTTCGGCCTGAGCCTGTCGAAGGCCTTTCCATCTCCTTCGCTTCATTGCGCCCGGGCGCTCCGCCGCCTATCTGACTCCCAACCAGAGCAGGAGCCTCCATGAGCACTTTCGACGAGCGGGAACGCGCCTTCGAGACCAAATATGCGCGCGACCAGGACATGCAGTTCCGGATCACGGCGCGCCGCAACAAGCTGCTCGGTCAGTGGGCGGCGGGCCTGATGGGCCTCAGCCAGGCCGAGGCGGACGCTTATGCGAGCGACGTCATCCGGGCCGATTTCGAGGAAGCCGGCGACGAGGACGTCGTCCGCAAGCTGGTCGGCGACCTCACCTCCGCGGGCGTCGATTGCGACGAATCGCGAATCCGCGAGGCGCTCGCCCACAAGACCGTCGAAGCCCGCCGGCAATTGATGGAGTCGCAGGGCTGATGGCGATGGCGGCGGACGAGATCGAGGCTTTGATCCGCGCCGGAATCCCCGACGCCCGGGTCGAGATCACCGATCTGGCCGGCGACGGCGATCATTATGCCGCGCGAGTGGTGGCCGAGAGCTTCCGCGGCCAGCCCCGGGTGCGACAGCACCAGCGGGTCTACGAGGCTCTGGGCGGCCGGATGGGCGGCGCCCTCCACGCGCTCCAGCTTTCCACCGCGACCCCCGACTGAGGAAGAGTAAAAATGTCCGACACCAAGGCGCGAATCGACGAAATCGTCCACGGCAACGACGTCGTCCTGTTCATGAAGGGCACCGCGCTCTTCCCGCAATGCGGCTTCTCGAGCCGCGCGGTCTCGATCCTCGACCACCTCGGGGTCGGCTTCGAGACGGTCGACGTGCTCCAGGATCCGGAGATCCGCCAAGGCGTGAAGGACTATTCGGACTGGCCGACCGTGCCCCAGCTCTACGTCAAGGGCGAGTTCGTCGGCGGC
>DASQJV010000114.1:0-4821 GCA_035630855.1 Allosphingosinicella sp.
TGCCCGAGATGGAGCCGGCGCTGGGGGTCCGCACCTGCGCCGAGACCGGAGTGATCGTCGTCACCCCGTCGCTTCCCGAGACGCTCTCGGCCGACGAGCGCGAAGCCATTCTCAAGTCGCTTCTCGACACCTATCTGGCCGGCGAGCAGGGGCCGTTCATCCGCTGGTACTACACGCCGATGATGCTGCCTTTCTCGAGGCAGGTCGAGGCGGCCGCGACCGTCTACGACTGCATGGACGAGCTCGCCAATTTCCGCTTCGCCCCGGCGGAGCTCCTGACCCTCGAGCGCGAGCTGCTGGCGAGCGCCGACGTCGTCTTCACCGGCGGCTACAGCCTCTATGAGGCGAAGAAGGGCCTTCACCCCAACATCCATCCCTTCCCGTCGAGCGTCGACCGGGCCCATTTCGGCCAGGCCCGGGCGATCGACTCGGCTCCGGACGACCAGGGCTCGCTGCCGAGGCCGCGCTTCGGCTTCTACGGGGTGATCGACGAGCGGATGGACTTGGAGATGGTCGCCGCGGTCGCCGACGCCCATCCGGAATGGTCGATCGTCATGGTCGGGCCGGTGGTCAAGATCGACCCGGCCGATCTGCCGCACCGCGCCAACATCCACTATCTCGGCAACAAGAAATATGAGGAGCTGCCGGCCTATCTCGGCGGCTGGGACGTCGCCCTGATGCCGTTCGCGATCAACGATTCGACCAAGTTCATCTCGCCGACCAAGACCCCCGAATATCTCGCCGGCGGCCGTCCGGTCGTGTCGACTCCGATCACCGACGTCATCCGCCATTATGGCGACCTCGAGTCGGTGTTCATCGCCGACGGGCCGGAGGCCTTCATCAAGGGCTGCGAGGCTGCGCTCGCCCTCGTCCGTTCGGGCGACGAGTGGCTGGAGGAGGTCGATCTCAAGCTGGCCAACCTCAGCTGGGACATCACCCACGCCCGGATGGCGGGGCTGGTGCACGAGGCGATCGCGGTCCCGAGCGCCGGTCCCAACATCGTCAGGTCGGCCGCGAGGAAGGCCTATGACTATCTCGTCGTCGGCGCCGGCTTCGCGGGCTCGGTGATCGCCGAGCGGCTGGCGAGCCGGCACGACGCCCGGGTGCTCGTCGTCGACCGGCGCCCGCATGTCGGCGGCAACGCCTACGACCATCTCGACGAGGCGGGCGTGCTCATCCACCAGTACGGGCCGCACATCTTCCACACCAACAGCGACGAGATCGTCGACTATCTGTCGCAATTCACCGAATGGCGGCCCTACGAGCACAGGGTGCTCGCCGAGGTGCGTGGGCAGCTGGTGCCGATCCCGATCAACCGGACGACCCTCAACAAGCTGTTCGATCTCGACCTCAGCACCGACGAGGAGGCCGCGGCCTATCTCGCCTCGCGCGCCGAGACGGTCGAAGAGATCAGGACGTCGGAGGACGTCGTGATCAACGCGGTCGGGCGGGAGCTCTACGAGCTGTTCTTCCAGGGCTATACGAGGAAGCAGTGGGGGATCGATCCCTCGGGCCTCGACAAGGCGGTGACCGCCCGGATTCCGACCCGGACCAACACCGACGACCGCTATTTCGGCGACAAGCACCAGATCATGCCGAAGCATGGCTACACCGCCATGTTCAACCGCATGCTCGACCATCCCAACATCGACGTGCTCCTGTCGACCGACTATCAGGACGTGGTCGACGAGATCGATGCCGGGCATCTGGTCTTCACCGGGCCGATCGACGAATATTTCGGCTTCCGGTTCGGCAAGCTGCCCTACCGGAGCCTGCGCTTCGAGCATAAGATCGTCGACCAGGGCCAGTACCAGCCCGTCGCGGTGGTCAACTATCCGGATCCGCAGGTGCCCTACACGAGGATCACCGAGTACAAGCATTTGACCGGCCAGAGCCACGCCAGGACCAGCATCACCTACGAATATCCGTCGGCGGAGGGCGATCCTTATTATCCGATCCCGCGGGCGGAGAACCAGGCGCTGTTCAAGAGATACGAGGCGCTGGCGGATTCGACCCCGGGGGTGACCTTCGTCGGCCGGCTGGCGACCTACCGCTATTACAATATGGATCAGGTCGTCGGCCAGGCGCTGGCCACCTTCCGCCGGCTCGACTCCGCCCGCCGGGCCGAGGCGGGCAGAAGCTCGGTCTGGACCGAAGCGGCGGAATGATCTGCCTCCCCATGGCGCAAGCCATGGGGAGGGGGACCACCCGAAGGGTGGTGGAGGGGTGAAAAGACGCTGAACCGGCGGTTCGCGCGAGATCCTCTGAGTCTACGGCGGGTTACCCCTCCACCAGGCTTCGCCTGGTCCCCCTCCCCATCTGGCGATGGGGAGGCAGTTACTCGGCCGCCACTGCGGTCTCTTCCTCTACCGTCACCTGCCTCAGGAAATCCTCGAGCGCCGAGTCGAAGCTCCTCAGCATCATCCCGCGCTTGCTCCACAGCGCCGTGCTCAGCTCCTCCGGCCCGTCCTCCGCCACGACCAGCGACTGATCGTAGCCCGCGCCTTCCGCGATCCGGCGGGCGAAGTCGAACCAGCTGAGCTCGCCGTCGTTGGCGAGGTGCCAGAGCCCGGTCTCGCCGTCGATCAGCAGGTCGAGAGTCGCGTGGCACAGGTCGGGCACCCAGGTCGGCGAGACCCGGGTGCGCGAGCAGGCCCTGACCGTCTCGCCGCGGGCGAGCGCGCTCAGCGCGTGCCAGGCGAAATTATAGCGGTCCCACGGGCCGAAAAAGGCGCTGGTTCGGACGATCAGAGGCTTGCCGCCGGCGGCGAGCGCCCGCCGCTCGGCCTCGGCCTTGCTTCGGCCGTAGACGGTGGCGGGGCAGGTCTCGTCCTCCTCGTGGTAGCGGCGCCCGAGGCGGCCGTCGAAGACGAGGTCGGAGGAGAATGTGACCAGTGGAACCCCGGCGGCCGCGCAGGCCTCGGCGAGTGAAGCGGCCCCGTCGGCATTGGCGGCCATGCAGGCTTCCACCTCCCGCTCGGCGTCGGCGACCCGGACGAAGCCGGCGGTGTTGATCACCGCCCACGGCTGGTCGCGCTCCAGCGCCCGGGCGATCGAGCGCGGGTCGCACAGGTCCATTTCCGCCCGGCTCGTCAGGCGGAAGGGCAGGGCTCGCTCCTCGCAGAGGCGAGCGAAGGCGTTGCCGAGCGTTCCGGTGGCGCCGGTGATCAGCAGCTTGCGGCCGCCGAAGGGCGGCTTCTTGCAGCGGCCGCTCCACGGATAGAGGCGGGGCGCGCGGCGCCACCAGCCGGGGGCGTCGAGCGCCGGATGGTCGAACGCCTCGCCCTTGGCATAGGCCTGCGCCGCCCGGGCGATCGCGGTCGGGCGGGGGGTGCCGCTTCTCACATCGAAGGCGCCGGTATCGTAGAAGCCGTTGCGCCGGGTGAGTAGGAAGCGCCAGTCGACATTGCCGAACATCGACCAGATGGTGACGGCGCGGAGGTCGACTCCTTCCGAGCGCAGCCGGGCCGCCGTCTCCCACACCTCGGCGAACCAGCGCAGCTGCTCGTCGCGGTGGCAGCCGTGATGGACCTCGGTGATGGCGATCGGGATATGGTAGCGCTCCCAGGCCTCGCGCAGGCGCGGGGCGAAGCCGGTATCGTCCTCAAGCCGCTTCACCCGGACCGCCTCGGCGTCGACATAGGTGTCGCGGCGATTCCCGCCCGGCTCGAGCCAGGGGTAGAGGTGGGTGCGGTGGTCGAGGAAGCGCTCGCTGGTCAGATAATGGTTGATCCCGAGGATGTCGGGCTTCGCCTCGCCGCCCTCGAAAATCTCCATCTCGGCCCAGCCGACTCCGGCGCCGAACAGGATCCTGTGCCAGGGATGCCTGGAATCGACCCTCCCGGCGAGCAGGTCGAGGCTGAGCCAGCGCCGCTCGTTCTCGTGCGCCGCCTGGTAGCGCAGAGGCGCGGTCGAGAAGGTCTTGCCGAGATCCTCGGTCTGGACGAGCTTCGCGCCGGGGACGGCCTTCCGGATCGCCCGCATCGCTTCGAGGATGCCCTTGCACTGGTTGGCCAGCGCTCGAAGGAAGGTCGGATAGTCGCGGCCGTGGGGATACCAATGGCCGTACAGGCCCGAGAAGCGGGCCGTGGTCAGCGGTTCGTTGACCGGAGTCCACATCTCGATCCACGGATAGCGCTCGGCCACCCTGGCCGCGTAATCGGCGAGCTTCGCGGGGAAATCGCGATCCAGGAGATCGGTGTACCGGGGTCCGGAGCCGTGGTGGAGGAGGCCGCCGATGACCTTGATTCCGCGCTCGCGAAGCATGGCCAGCCGGTCGTCGGTCCAGGCGAAGTCGAGCCGGTCGGGCCGGTCCGGAGCGACGGCTTCCCAGAGGATCGGGAAGCGGACCGTCGTCAGTCCGAGGTCGGCCATCCGCTCGATGTCGTCGCGCCGGTCCCGGTGACCCGTTTCGAGGGCCTGGTCCCGATAGGTATCGTGGAGTCGGACGATGGTGCATTCGGCACCGCCCCATAGCTCCAGGGTAGGCGTGCCGCGACTGTGTGGCGTCATCCGTATCCGATCCGATTGTGGCGGGTGAGCAACGAACCCTTGCCGAGAAGCTGGGGTTCCCTGCGAATCGGCAACGCCTAAAGCAGGTTAGGTAATTCCTCCGCCTTCCAGGGCAGTCCGGCGCGATCCGATGTCTTATGAATTCGGTAACCTTTCCCGTGTCATGCTCGCTCCGACAGTGGGGAGAGTGGCATGCGCGTCCAGCACCAGGAGCTGAGCTTCGAGGACCGCCGCTGCGAAACACGCCACGAAGGTCTCATCGACAAGGCCGTCATCCATTTCCGCGGCGAGCGCCATTGCGTGCCCGTG
>DASQJV010000115.1:0-4901 GCA_035630855.1 Allosphingosinicella sp.
GCGGCCGGAGATAAGTCGCGAGTTGCGCCGGCCTGCGCCCGGTTCGCAGTCGGTCGGTATTAGTGGCCGGCGGAATTGCCCCAGATTTGGGTTAGGCGGGATTCTCGGCCGCAGCGCCAGCGGTAGTATTTGTAGCGGACCGGGTTCTTCCGGTAATAATCCTGGTGATAGCCTTCGGCCGGATAGAAGCGGGCGGCGGGGAGGATCAGGGTGGCGACGGGCTTCTTGAGCAGGGCGGCGGCCCTCGCCTTCGTCGCCTCCGCGACCCGGCGCTCGGCCGAGTCGGCGACGAAGATGGCGGTCCTGTACTGGTAGCCGCGGTCGCAGAACTGGCCTCCGCCGTCGAGCGGATCGACCGTGCGGAAGAAGCGGGCGACGAGCGTCCGGTAGCTCACCTTCGCCGGATCGTAGACCACCCGCACCGCTTCGATATGGCCGGTGCCGCCGGCCGAGACCTGCTCGTAGGTCGGGTCGGCGAGCTTTCCGCCGGAATAGCCGGACGTCGTCGAGACCACCCCCGGTATCTTGTCGAAATCGGCTTCGGTGCACCAGAAGCAGCCGCCGGCGAACACCGCCGAGGCGAGCCTGGCCCCGGGCGCGGCGGCGCCGGGATGAGGCGCGTGCAGGGCGAGCGTGAAGCCCAGCAGAAGAAGCAGCGCGCCGAGCAGCGCCTTCCTCGCCCGGGTCATGCCGGACGGAACTTCAGCGCGAGGCCGTTCATGCAGAAGCGCTTTCCGGTCGGCTTCGGCCCGTCGTCGAAGACGTGGCCGAGATGGCCGCCGCAGCGCCGGCAATGGACCTCGGTGCGGACCATGAACAGGGTCCGGTCGGAGCGCGTCCGGACGGCGTTGGGAAGGGGCGCGGTGAAGCTCGGCCAGCCGGTGCCGCTGTCGAATTTGGCGGCCGAGCTGTAGACCGGAAGATCGCAGCCGGCGCACAGGAAAATGCCCCGGCGCTTCTCACGGTCGAGCGGGCTCGAGCCGGCGCGCTCGGTATGCGCCTCGCGGAGGACGGCGTAGCGCTGCGGGCCGAGCAGGCGGCGCCATTCGGCGGGAGTGCGGGTGACCTCGAAGCGCTCGGCCGCCTCGGCCGGGCCGCCGCTTCGGCCGAAGAGGACGAAACCCGCGCCGGCCGCCACGGCGAGGGCCGCCGCCGAGCCGATCAGTCCGCGCCGGGAGAATTTGTGGTCGTCCATGGTGACCGCCTCTTGGTTGAGGCGACCAATGTAGGAAGGCCGTGGCCGTTCGTCATCCCGGACGAAAGGCGGGGGATGTTCGGAAGAACTCCTCCCCCGGATTTCCGGGGGAGGGGGACCGCGCGAAGCGCGGTGGAGGGGTTCTTCAGAGTGTGAAAGGCCCTCCACCATGCTTCGCATGGTCCCCCTCCCCTGCAAAAGCAGGGGAGGAATTTGCGGACCTAGAACTCGAGCGAGACCCGTCCGTAGAGGAAGCGGCCGTTGAAGCCGAAGGGGGAGAAGATCGAGAAGGGGATATATTCCTGGTTGGCGGGATAGACCCCGCCGATCGAGGCCGGCCGGGCGCCGAAGGGCGAGCGGGTCGGGTAGACGTCGAACAGGTTGTTGGCGCCGATCGCGAGCTCGAGGCCCTTGACCGCCTTGTAGCGCAGCTCGAGGTCGGTGATCCACTTGGCCTTGAGGAAGATGTCGTCAGGCCCGTAGGCGGTGAGGCTGAGCGCGTCGGCGCCGAGCGGCGCCGCCGCGCCGGGCGAGACGACCTTGCCGTAGCGGGTGGTGCGGGCGGTGATCCCGAAATCGCCGATGTCGCCGTCGGCGCTGAACACGATCTTGTCGCGCGGCTGGCCGTGGGTGAAGCGGATGCCCTCGACCCGCCCGAACAGGACGAGGCCGGGGATGGAGGCGAGCGGGCCGAGCGCGTTGATCCGCTCGTCGATCTTCGTCTTGTTGTAATTATAGGCGGCGGAGAGCGACCAGCTGCCCAGCCCGGCGAAGCGGGTCCGGTAGACGGCGACGACGTCGATTCCGCGGGTCGTCGTGTCGAGGCCGTTGATGAAGAAGCGGGCGGCCCCGACGCTCTGGAAGCCGTTGGCGTCGAGGATCGCCTTGACCGCGGCGTTCTGGGCCGCGGTCCCGCTTCCGGCCGCGCCGAGATTCTCGGTGAGCACGATCCGGTCCTTGATCTCGATCTGGTAGAGGTCGGCGGTGATGGTCAGGCCGCGGAGCGGGTTGGCGGTGGCGCCGAGGCTGAGGTTGAACGACTTCTCCGGCTCGAGCGGCTGCGAGCCGAGCGCCAGAGCGACGGGGCTGTTCACCGCCAGGGTCGAGATGTCGACCGGCAGTCCGGCGATGAAGTTGGTCGAGGTGGTGGTGAAATATTGCTGGTGGAGCGACGGCGCCCTGAAGCCGTTCGACACCGAGCCGCGCAAAGCGAAGCCGTCGACCGGCTCCCAGCGGGCGGCGAACTTGCCGTTCCAGGTCGAGCCGAAATCGGAGAAATGCTCGTAGCGGCCGGCGATGGTCGTGGTGACGCCCTCGATCGGATCGGTGTCGAGCTCGACATAGGCCGCCCAGCTGTGCCGGCCGACGTCGGTGGCGCTGCTCGACGGGATTCCGGGGAAGCCCTGGGCGCCCGCCGGAGCGGCCCGGCCGGGGAAGCTGCACACGCCGGTGCCGGCGTTGAACACGCCCTGCTGGGCCGTGCAATTGGCCGCGGTGGTGACGAACGAGGCCCGGAAGAAGGGGCCGGTCGAATAGGATTGGACGTCGCCCGGGCGGATTTCGAAATTCTCCGAGCGATATTCGGTGCCCGCCGCGACGGCGAGCGGCTTGGCGAAGCCGCCGACGGCGAACTCCTTCGAGAAGTCGAGGTTGACGATGTCCTGGGCGTAGCGAAGCCCGCCGGCGTCGAACTCGCGCTGGCTCTGCGGGCCGTAGGAGGTGTTGCGCGTGTTGCGCACCTCATAGTCGAAGCTGTTCTGGCCGTGGCCGGCGGACAGATCGGCCTTCCAGCCGCCCATCTCCCACCTGAGGCCGATCGTCCCGGCGAGGTCGTCGAGGTCGGAATCGATCAGCGGCAGGAAGCCGTCCGGGGTCAAGGCGACGAAGTTCGCCGCATTGGGGGTGACGTTGGGAGCGATCGTGCTGAAGTCGCGGTTGGCGGCCGCGCTGCCCTGGCGCCAGTTGGCGGCGCTGACCGTGTCGCGGTGGCCGTAGGAGCCGAAGCCGTACAGCTCCCAGCTTCCGCCCAGCTCGAGGCCGGCATTGACGAACAGATTGTAGTCGACGCTGTCGGGGTCGCCGAAGCGGAACTGGAGCCGGTCGAAGGTGACCTCGCGCGGGTCGAAGGCGGGCGGAGCGGGCCGGTTGTAATTGGGGCGCAGGTCGTAGCCGGCGCGGTTGGTGCGGTTGCGCTCGCGGACCTCGCCGGTGACGTTGAGGAAGCCGTTCGCCCCCATCGGGATGCCGACATTGACTCCGAGCGTCATCTGGCGGCCGTCGCGCGCCTCGCGATCGCCGTCGGTATTGGCGAGGAAATAGCGGTTGTCGGCCGGATCGAGCTGCGGCTGGCCGGCGCCGGTGAGGACGAGGCCGGTGACGTTGGCGACGTCGTCGACGGTGGTGACGTATTTGCCCCAGGTCGCCGACACCCGGCCGCCATGGTCGGCGCTCTTGAGCTGGACGTTGATCACCCCGGCGATCGCGTCCGAGCCGTATTGGGCGGCGGCGCCGTCGCGGAGCACCTCGACCCGGCCGATGGCGAGGCCGGGGATCAGGTTCATGTCGACGGCGGCGCTGCCGCGGCCGACCGTTCCGTTGATGTTGAGCAGGGCCGCGACGTGGCGGCGCTTGCCGTTGATCAGGACCAGGGTCTGGTCCGGGCTGAGGCCGCGCAGGGTCGCCGGTCGGAGCGCGTCGGAGCCGTCGGCGATCGAGGGCTGCGGGAAGTTGAACGACGGCACCAGCTGGTTGAGGATCTTGGCGGTCTCGGTCTGACCCGAATTGACGATCTGGTCGGAGCCGATGACGTCGACCGGGACCGGGCTGTCGGCGACGGTGCGGTCGGTCCGGCGGGTGCCGGTGATGACGATCGTCTCGTCATTGCCGGCCGGCGCTTCGGCGGTCGACTCCGTCCCGACGACGGGGTCCTCCTGGGCGAAAGCGGGCGCGGCGGTCAGCGCCAGCGTGGAAAGACCCGTCAGCAAAGTGACGCGCGACATGCGAACCATTTGATTTCCCCCGCAAAGGCGGCCCCCCGCCGCCGTTCCGCCGCCAGCTTATGGCAATCCCGGCGGCAGGAAAGGGTTTTCCGCTGCAATGCAAAAATGGCGCCTCGACTGTGCCCGCCGGACCACAGCGCGAAAAGCCTTGGAGCGGGGCGTCCCCTGCCGCTAAGGGCGCTCGGATGAGCAATCCCCTGACCGTCGACCTTCCCCACAAACTCGGCGCCGAGGAGGCCCGGCGCAGGATCGAGCGCAACGTCGGCAAGCTCGGCAGCGCCATTCCGGGCGGAGCCCAGGTCGGCTCGAAATGGACCGGCGACCGGCTCGATCTCGACGTCGGGGCGATGGGCCAGCAGGTCGCGGCCCAGATCGAGGTCCAGGAGAGCCTGGTCCGCCTCACCGTCCAACTGCCGCCGGCGCTCGCCTTCTTCGGCGGGATGATCGAGCCCCTGATCCGAAGCCAGGGCGCGGCGATGCTCGAGGACAAGAGCAAAAGCTAGCCGGTTCCCCGGCGAAGGCCGGGGCCCGGTCCTTCCGGCGCTGCCGCTGGGCCCCGGCCTTGGCCGGGGAGCATCAGCCCTGCTTCCGCTTCGCCTTGCGGGGCGGGCCGTCGCTTCGGGTCAGCGAGAGGATCGGGCAGCGCCGGCCTTCGACGAGCAGAGCTCCGAAGCTGTCGAGGCTGAGGCTCCCGCGCGTGTCGTAGC
>DASQJV010000116.1:0-4071 GCA_035630855.1 Allosphingosinicella sp.
TGCCGGCGATGAACTGGACGTCGTCGATCATCAGCAGGTCGGCGGAACGCAGATGCTGCTTGAACTGAATGGTGTCGTTGGCGCGCAACGCCGCGACGAACTCGACCATGAACTTTTCGGCCGACATGTAGATGATCTTCGCGCGCGGCCTGAGGCGGTGGAATTCGTGGCCGATGGCGTGGAGAAGGTGGGTCTTGCCGCGGCCGGTGCCGCCATGGAGGAAGAGCGGGTTGAAGGCGACGTTGTCGGCGGTGGCGAGAGTCGTCGCGGCGCTGAAGGCGACCTCATTGGCCTTGCCGACGACGAAATTCTCGAACCGGTAGCGGGGCTCGAGGGCGACGGCGTAGAGCCCGTCGCCGGGGGCTGGCTCCTCAGAGGCGGGCGGGGCCGGGATCTCGACGACGGCGGCGGTCTTGGGGGCGGCGGCGCCGACCCGGATGGCGATGTGGCGGACGGCCGGGCAGGCGGCGCGCCAGGCCAGGGTCAGACGCTCCGAGAAATGGGTCTGGACCCAGTCGGCCATGAATTGCGAGGGCAGCTCGAGTCGGAGCGCGCCGGTCTCCGAGTCGAAATTGCCGAGCGCGATCGGGCGAAGCCAGCCGTCGAAGGTGCGGGCGCCGCAATCGCGCCTCAGGCCCGCGCGAATCGATTCCCAGACGGCCTGGAGCGCGCCGCGCTCGGTCGCGTCCAGCGCACTGCCTCCCGCCGGCTTTACAGACACGAAAGCATCCCCCTACTCCTCTGGCCTCTTTAAGCGGGCCGTGATTGGGCAAGACTTTCTCACGCGCGGCTGCCCCCCGGCGGCGCCGACTCGTAAAACTCTTCTTGCTGTGTGCGTCCGAAGGGAGATTCGCCCCGCCGGAGCCGCCTTTTTGGAAGCGGATCGGCCAACGATCAAGAGTGCAAAATGTCACAAAGGTGAAATTTTTTCGTTGACAGCGCTTTTCTGCGGTTCTTCAAAAAATGGCGGAAAACCGCCGTTTTCTGAGCGCCGCGTACGCGCGAATCGCCGGAAGTCCTAGGGTTTCGCGTTACGTTCCAGCGGGCACGAAAAAGGCCCGCCGGAACCGGGTCCGGCGGGCCGATTTCGAAGCTTTAGAAGAGCTTATGCGAGCGCGGCGATACGGCGCGTCAGACGCGAGAATTTGCGGGCCGCGGTGTTCTTGTGGAAGACGCCCTTGGCGACTCCGCGGGCGAGCTCGGGCTGGACCTTCGAGATGGCGGCGAGGGCCTGGGCCTTGTCGCCCGCCTCGATCGCGGCCTCGACCTGCTTGACGAAGGTGCGGATTCGGCTGACCCGGGTCCGGTTGATGTCGGTCCTGCGCTGGTTGCGGCGGATTCGCTTCTTTGCCTGCGGCGTGTTCGCCATCGTCTGAGTGCCTCTTGTCTAAAATGAAAAGGGCGCGGCCAAAGCACCGCACCCGCTCGGCTGCGCCTCTACGCCAGGAGCGGCCGAAAGGTCAACCTCAAGAGCGCTGGCAACGAGGGCAATAGAAGGTCGAACGGCCCGAATCGACCCGGCGGCGAATCGTGCTTCCGCAATGGCAGGCTTCCCCTTCCCGACCGTAGACCCGCCACTGCTTCGAGAAATAGCCGAGCTCCCCCGACGGCCGGGCGTAATCCCGAAGCGACGAGCCTCCCGCCTCGATGGCCGCGAGCAGGACGGCCCTGATCGCCTCGACCAGCCGCTCGAGCCGGGGCGCCGAGATACGGCCTCCGGCCCGCGACGGCGCGATCCCCGCCATGTGCAGCGCCTCGCAGACGTAGATGTTGCCGAGCCCCGCGACGATCCGCTGGTCGAGCAGAAGCGCCTTGATCGGCGCCGAGCGGCCGGCCAGCGCCTCGGCCAGATAGGTGGCGTCGAACCCGGCTCCGAGAGGCTCCGGGCCCATCGCCGCGAAGGCCGGAAGCCGGTCGAGCTCGCGGGTCGCGACCAGGTCGAGCGAACCGAAGCGCCGCGGGTCGTTGAGCACGGCGCGTCTTCCCTGGTCGGTCTCGAGCAGGAAATGATCGTGCGCTCCGAGCTCGGCGGGATCGATCCGCCAGCGGCCCGACATTCCGAGGTGGAAGACCAGGGTGTCGCCGCGGTCGGTGGCGATCAGGCCGTATTTGGCGCGGCGGGAGAGGCCGGTGACGGTCGCACCGGTCAGCCGCTGGCGAAGGTCGGGCGGAAAGGCGCGGCGGAGGTCGGGCCGGCGGGCCTCGACGGCGACGAGGCGCCGGCCCTCGAGCACTGGAACAAGCCCACGGACCGTGGTTTCGACCTCGGGCAGCTCAGGCATCGGCGGGAAGGGAAAGATGGCAAGTGCACATGCGCCGAAACCCCTGCTAGAGGCGGGCGCGATGGACAAGGTTTCTTTCGGCTTCGAGGAGGTCGCGCCCGAGGAGAAGACCCGGCGCGTCGGCGCCGTCTTCTCGAGCGTCGCCCGACGCTACGACCTCATGAACGACCTGATGTCGGGCGGCCTTCACCGGCAGTGGAAGGATCTGTTCGTCCGGCGGGTCCGCCCGCGCACAGGCGAACCGATCCTCGACATGGCCGGCGGCACCGGCGACGTCGCCTTCCGGCTGGCGAGGCACGGGGCCAAGGTCATGGTCGCCGACATCAATCCGGATATGCTCGAGGTCGGCCGGCAGCGGGCCGCGAAGAGGCGGATCGACGGCCTGGCCTGGGCGGTCGAGAATGCCGAGGCGCTGAGCTTCGGCGATTCGACCTTCGACGCCTATACGATCGCCTTCGGGATAAGGAACGTCACCGACATCGAATCCGCGCTTCGGGAGGCGCACCGGGTCCTGAAGACGGGCGGACGCTTCTTCTGCCTCGAATTCTCGACCACCCGCTGGCCCGGCTTCGCCGGCCTGTACGAGGCCTATTCGATGCACGCCGTGCCCCGGATCGGCAAGGCCGTGGCCCGCGACGAGGAGAGCTATCGCTATCTGGTCGAGTCGATCCGCCGCTTCCCGCCGATGGAGAGATTCGCGGAGATGATCGGCAAGGCGGGATTCGCGCAGGTCAAGGCCGAGCCCATATTGGGCGGCCTCGTCGCCATCCACAGCGGCTGGAAGATCTGATGCGGGCTGCTTTGCTCCCCGGCGAAGGCCGGGGCCCAGTTCCTCCCGCCCGGCCGGGCCCCGGCTTTCGCCGGGGTGAGTCCTCATGACCCGTCCCGTCGTCCATATCTGGAGGCTCCTGAAATGGGGCCGGGTGCTGGCCCGGCACGGCGCGCTGCGCGGGATCGAGCGCGATCCGAACACGCCTCAGCCGGTCCGGCGACTCGCCCGTATCGCCCGCTTCGGGGCAAGGATCCCGAGGGTCCCCAATTACGGCGAAGCCTTCGTCGAGCTCGGGCCGGCGGCGATCAAGTTCGGCCAGGCGCTTGCGACCCGGCCGGACCTGGTCGGCGTGGAAGCGGCGCGCGACCTCCAGCTCCTCCAGGACAGCCTCCCCCCGGCCCCCTTCGAGGAGGTCCGCCGGGCGATCGAGCTGGGGCTCGAGAAGCCGCTCGACGAAATCTTCTCCGACATCGATCCCGAGCCGGTCGGCGCCGCGTCCATCGCCCAGGTCCACCGCGCCCATACCACCGACGGCAAGCTGGTCGCGGTCAAGGTGCTCCGGCCCAATATCGAGGAGGATTTCGCCCGCGCCCTCGATACCTACGCCTGGGCGGCGGCCCAGGTCGAGCAGATGGGGGGCGAGGCGGCGAGGCTTCGGCCGAGGGCGGTCATCGCCTATTTCAAGCAGTGGACGGCGCGCGAGCTCGACCTTCGCCGCGAGGCGGCTTCGGCCTCCGAGCTGCGCGAGAATCTGGTCGCCGAAAGCGGCTTCTACGTCCCCGCCATCGACTGGACCCGGACCTCGCGGCGGGTTCTGACCCTGGAATGGATCGACGGGATCAAGCTCACCGACCGCGAGGCGCTGGTCGAAGCCGGCCACGACCTGAAAGCGCTGGCCGCGACCCTCGTCCGGGCGTTCCTCCGCCAAGCCGTGATCGACGGCTTCTTCCACGCCGACCTCCACCAGGGAAATCTCTTCGCCCTCCCGGACGGCCGTCTCGCCGCGATCGACTTCGG
>DASQJV010000117.1:0-5124 GCA_035630855.1 Allosphingosinicella sp.
TTCAGCCGGGCGCTGATCAACGGCGGCATCACGACGCTGCAGATCCTGCCAGGCTCGGCAAACCTGTTCGGCGGCCGGTCGGTGACGCTGAAGAACGTGCCGGCGCGGACCATGCAGGGCATGAAGTTCCCTGGCGCGCCCTACGGCCTCAAAATGGCGTGCGGCGAGAATCCGAAGCGCAATTATGGCGGCAAGGGCGGCCCCGGCACCCGCATGGGCAATATCGCGGTGGCCCGCGCGGCCTGGATCAAGGCCCAGGCCTACAAGCGCAAATGGGACAAATACGACCGCGTGGGCGGCGACATGCCCGAGCGCGACCTGGCCATGGAAACTTTGCGCGGCGTGCTCGCCGGCCAGATCCTGGTCCACAACCATTGCTACCGCGCCGACGAAATGGCGCTGATGATCGATATGAGCCACGAGTTCGGCTATAAGATCAGCGCCTTCCACCACGCCGTCGAAAGCTACAAGATCGCCGATCTGCTCAAGGCGAACGGGGTCTGCTCGGCGATGTGGGCCGACTGGTACGGCTTCAAGATGGAGGCCTATGACGGCATCCAGGAGAATATCCCGCTGGTCCACAATGCCGGCGCCTGCACGATCGTCCACAGCGACGACGCCAACGGCATCCAGAGGCTCTACCAGGAGGCCGCCAAGGCGCTCGCCAACGGCCGGCGGATGGGGATCGCCATCTCCGACGAGGTCGCCTGGACCTGGCTCAGCTTCAACCCGGCCAAGGCGCTCGGCATCGGCGACCGGACGGGCAGCCTGAAGCCCGGCAAGATGGCCGACGTGGTGCTGTGGAACGGCCATCCGTTCAGCGTCTACACACGGCCGGAACGGGTCTGGATCGACGGCGCCCTGCTCTACGACGCCAACGACCCGAAGCGCCGCCCGGTCAGCGATTTCGAGCTCGGCCAGCCGGGCGAAGGGGATGTGAAGTGAAGGGCTCGGCAAACGGAAAGATGGCGCAGGCTGGTATGAAATCCGTTCGGGCTGAGCTTGTCGAAGCCCTCTCCTTTTCGGCGGCCGGAAAAGGAAGGAAGGCCCTTCGACAGGCTCAGGGCGAACGGTGGTTCATGGGACTGCTGCTCGCGGCTTCGTCCCTCCTCGCCGCCCCCGCCGCCGCCCAGACCGTCGCCATCACCGGCGGCACCGTCGCCCTCGGCGACGGGTCGGAGCCGATCCAGGGCGGCACCGTCGTCATCCGGGGCGGCCGGGTCGTCGCCGCCGGCCGCGACGTCGCGATACCCGCCGGCGCCGAGCGCGTCGACGCCACCGGCAAGTGGGTGACTCCCGGCATCGTCGCGGGCTTCTCGAGGGTGGGGCTGGTCGAGGTCGACGCGGTCAATTCGACCAACGACGTCTCCGCCGGCAGCTCGCCGTTCAGCGCGGCGATCGACGTCGCTCCCGCGATCAACCCGCGGGCGATGGCGATCCAGGTCAACCGCGCCGGCGGGGTGACGAGGGCGATCGTCGCTCCGGGAACGGCGGCGAGCATCTTCGCCGGCCAGGGGGCGGTCATCGATCTCGGAAGCGACATGGAGGCGGTCACCCGGGCCCGGGCCTTCCAGTTCGTCGAGCTCGGCGAGACCGGCGCCGACGAGGCCGGCGGAAGCCGCGCCGCGGCGCATGTCCTGTTCCGCAACGCGCTGAGGGAAGCGCGCGACCTCAGCCGCTTCTCGTCGCCGATCGCCGGCCGCGGCGGGACCCGCGAGCCCCGCGCCAACGACCAGCGCGACTTCCCGCTCGAGGAAGTGCCCGACAATCGCCTTCTCGCCGCCGGAGCGAGCCGCCCGGACGACGTCCTGCTCACCCGCTTCGACGCCGCCGCTCTGGTTCCGGTCCTCCAGGGCCGGCAGCTCCTCCTCGTCCATGTCGAGCGGGCCAGCGACATCATCCAGGTCCTCGCCCTGAAGCGCGAATTCCCCAATCTGAGGCTGGTCCTGGTCGGAGCGACCGAAGGCTGGACCATCGCCGACCGGATCGCGGCGGCGCGCGTGCCGGTCATCGCCAACGCCCTGAACGACCTGCCCTCGACCTTCGAGCAATTGGCGGCGACCCAGTCCAACGTCGCCCGGCTCAAGGCCGCCGGGGTCCCGGTCGCGCTCGGAATGATCAACGACGACGAGTCCCGCCAGGTCCGGCTCGCCCGCCAGCAGGCCGGCAATCTGGTCGCGGTCGGGGGGGTTCCCGGAGCATCCGGGCTGAGCTGGGGCGAGGCGCTGGCGACGATCACCTCGGGTCCGGCCGAGGCGGTCGGGATGGGCGGCGAGATCGGCTCGCTCCGTCCCGGGCGCCGGGCCGACGTCGTCATCTGGTCGGGCGACCCGCTGGAGAACAGCAGCGCCGCCGAGCTCGTCCTGATCGACGGGGTCCGCCAGCCGCTCGACAACCACCAGACCCGGCTCCGCGACCGCTACCGCACCGCGGTCGAGGGCGACCTTCCCAAGGCCTACGAAAGGTGATCCCCACGGCCAGCCTCGCCCTCGCGACCCTGGCCTTCGTCGGCAGCCATCTCGCCATGTCGCACCCGCTGCGCACCCGGCTGGTGCAGAATCTCGGTGAGCAGGGGTTCACCCTCCTCTATTCGGCGGTGTCCTTCGTCACCCTGGGATGGATGGTCCTCGCCTACCGGGCGAGCGAGAGCAGCTATTTCCTCTGGCTGACCCCCGACTGGGCGAGGCCGGCGGCGGCGGGAATCATGCTTCTCGCCTGCATCCTCCTGGTCGGGTCGTTCTTCGGCAATCCCGCCTTCCCGCGTCCGGGCGCGAAGCCGAAGGCGCCGGGCGCGGCGACCGGGGTCTTCGCCGTGACCCGCCATCCGATGAACCTGGCCTTCATCCTCTGGGCCCTCGTCCACATCGCCCTGTGGGGGGCTCTTCCCAACCTGATCGTCGCCGGCGGGATCCTCGTCCTCGCCCTGCTCGGCTCGATCGGCCAGGACCATAAGAAGCTCAACACGGTCGGCGAGCCCTGGCGGGCGTGGATGAGCCGCACCTCCTTCGTGCCGTTCGCCGCCCTTCTGTCCGGGCGGGCGAAGTGGAGCGCCCTCGGCAAGGCCTGGCCGGCCGTCCTGATCGGCTTGGCGCTGTGGCTCGCCGTGACCTGGTTCCACGCCCCGGAAGTCTCGCCGATCGCGGCGCTGTTCCGTTAGTTTCGTCATTCGGGCGAAAGCCGGAATCCATGAACACCGGCTCGAGCCAATCCCCACTGCCGGTGTTCATGGATCCCGGATCAAGTCCGGGATGACGTAACGCTCAGCCCTGCCCGCCCTCCTGGAGAATCCGGTCCTGCTCGGTCAGCGGCTCGGTCTCGTCGAAGCCCGTGCGCCTCGCCACGGTCGAGGTGGTCGCGACGTCCATCGCCACGTTGCCGGTCGTCCGGACGATGTCCGGAAGGGTCTCGACGGCGACGAGAAGGACGAGCGGCTCGAGCGGGACCCCCATGGCGATGCAGATCGGGCCGATCGCGCTGATGAAGCTGATCGAGCCGGGCAGGCTGATCGAGCCGAGAGTGGTGGTGGCCGCCACCGCGACCCCGGCCGCCATCTGCATGGGCGTAAGCTCGATCCCGAACCAGTGGGCCACGTAGATGGCGACGGCGAGGTTCATCGCCGGGCCGGTGGCCCTGAACAGAGCGACGGCGAGCGGGAGGGTCACGCCCGAGGCGGCGACCGGGACCCCGAGCTTCTCGGCGCCCCGCAGCATCGCCGGAAGCGAGGCCAGCGACGACTGGGTGCTGATCGCCACCGCATGGGCCGGGCCGACCGCCCGGGTGAAGGCGAGGAAGCCGAAGCGTCCTCCGAACATCGCCAGCGGCCAGGCCGCGAACCAGATCACGCAGCCGACCGCGGCGACGATGAGGATGTAATGGAGCAGGAAGCCCAAAGCGGCCGAGCCGGTCTTGGCGCCGACCACATAGCCCAATGCGAACACCCCGATCGGCGCCAGCCACAGCACCCAGTTGATGATGACGAGCATGGCGTCGGCGACCGCCCGGAAGAACAGGCTGAGATGCCGGCGCGGCTCCTCGGGGAGCCGGGTCATCGCGAAGGCGAAGACGGTGGTGAAGACGAGCAGGGGCAGGATCTGGTCCTGGGCCGCGGCGGCGATCGGGTTGGTCGGGATGAAGGAGCGGACGAACTGGCCGAAGGTCGGGATCTCGCCGACCTCGCCGGCCGAGGCGGACAGCGCGTTCTTCAGGGCTTCGCCGGCCCCGGCGTTCAGCGGGAAGAGCTGGAGGAGCAGCGGGGTCAGGAAGGCCGACAGGATCGCCCCGCTCCACAGCACGACCATGAACAGGATGACGGTCCGGCCGGCCAGCCGTCCCGACCGAGCGGCCTCGGCCGAGGCGGTGATCCCGTTGATCAGGAGCGCGACGATCAGCGGGACGATCGTCATCCTCAGCGCGTCGAGCCAGAGGCCGCCGATCGGATCGGCGATCGCGATCGCCTGGGGGGCGAAGTCGGCCCTGGCGGTGACGATGCCGAGCAGGAGCCCGATGGCGAGCGCGGCGAGGATTCGGGTGGCTTGCGACATGGAGGATGCTTAGCGAGCGAGGGGAGGCCGGAATAGTCCTCCCCATCGCTTCGCGATGGGGAGGACAAGAGACGCGCCTCGCGCTATTCAGCGCCAAACACGCGCAAGGATCGCCATGACTCGCAAATTCTTCGGCACCGACGGGATCAGGGGCCGGACCAACCTGAGCCCGATGACGGCGGAGATGGCGCAGCGGGTCGGGCAGGCGGCCGGGGCCCATTTCCTGCGCGGCGACCATCGCCACCGGGTCGTGATCGGCAAGGACACGCGCCTGTCCGGCTACATGATGGAGACGGCGCTCATCTCCGGCTTCACCAGCGTCGGCATGGACGTGGTCATGGTCGGGCCGGTGCCGACTCCGGCGGTGGCGATGCTGACCCGCTCGATGCGCGCCGACCTAGGAGTGATGATCTCGGCCAGCCACAACCCCTATACCGACAACGGCATCAAATTGTTCGGCCCCGACGGCTACAAGCTCTCCGACAGGGACGAGGCGGCGATGACCGGCTTGCGCACGTCCCAGGCGTGGAACGAGAACGGGTCGGACCGGAAGCCCTCGCCGCTGTCGGCCGGAGCGTCGAAC
>DASQJV010000118.1:0-3502 GCA_035630855.1 Allosphingosinicella sp.
GGCGGCGAGAATTACAACATCGTCCTGAAGCCGGGCGCCCGGCAGCCGGTCCTGCTCCAGGGCTGGATCCAGCGCGGAGTCACCGAGGACCTGTTCCGCCGCGCCGGGCTCGATTTCAGCTCGGTCAAGCGGCTTGCGCAGACGACCGGCTTCCACCCCGTCGAGCTTCCCGCCCGCCTGTCCGCCGACTTCGGGGTCGAGGCGAGCCGGGTCGAGAGCCACAACGTGCTCGGCAAGATCGCCGGGTCGAGGCGGCCGGACGAGACGATCTGGTTCGCCAGCCACTGGGACGCCTACGGCGTCGGCGCGCCCGACTCGCGCTGGAAGAGGATCCGGCCCGGAGCGCTGGACAGCGCCTCCGGGATCGCCGGGATCGTCGAGCTCGCCCGGGCCTTCAAGGCCGGGCCGGAGCCGGAGCGGACTCTGGTCTTCGCCGCCTGGACGGCCGAGGAGAGGGGCCTGCTCGGCGCCGAGCATTATGCCGCCAATCCGCTGTTCGCGATGGACAAGGCGGTCGCCAACCTCACGCTCGACACCCTTCAGCCCAACGGCTTCGCCCGCGACGTCGTCCTGATCGGCAAGGGCCAGAGCGACCTCGAGGAGCGGCTCGCCGCCGCCGCCGCGCGGCAGGGGCGGACGATCACCCCCGACGCCCGGCCCGAGCGCGGGCTCTTCTATCGCGCCGACCATTTCGCCTTCGCCCGGCGGGGCGTGCCGGTGCTCCTGCTGATGGCGCTGGGCGGCGGAGTCGACCTCGTCGAGGGCGGGCGCGAGGCGGGCGACCGCTGGGTCACCGAGTTCACCGCCGCCTGCTACCACCAGAGCTGCGACGAATGGCGCCCCGACCTCGACTTCGCGGGCGCCGCCCAGGACGTCGCCTTGTTCTACGACATCGGCCGCGATCTCGCCTTCGGCCGCGACTGGCCGCAATGGAATGCGGGCTCGGAGTTCAGGGCGATCAGGGACAAGTCGGTCGCGGAGCGGCGGTAGGGCCGACGAACTCAGCGGGTCGAAGCGACGGCAGGAAGCTCGTCCAGATAGCGGCCGCTGTTGGCGAACTCCGGCTTGACGGTCGACTGCGGCAGACGGTCGTTGACGGGCGCCGGCGGCGCCTCGCTTGCGAGGGTCGCCGAAGCCGAAGGCGCCGGCAGGGCGAAGCTCGCCAGATCGACCGGAGCGGGGAGGGCGGTGGGCGTTCCCCGGCCGAGGTCGATCGGAAGCCTCGCCGCCATCACCGTCGCCGGCGAAGGCTCGCGGCCGCGATAGGCCTGGCTGAAAGCGGCCGAACCGCCCCAGGCGCCCGGCATCCGGTAGAAGATGTGGTTGCCGATCACCCTCGTCTTGGCGAGCCGGAAGGCCCAGTCGGGCAGGACCTGGTGGGTGTGATAGTTGGTGGCGAGGCCGACCGGCGCGTAGACGGAACCGGCGAGCGCCTCGGCGGCGATCCGGCGGGCCCGGACCCAGTCCTCGCCATAGGGTAGCCGGACCAGCGAGCCGTCGCAGGTGAAGGTGAACTGGCAGCCGCCGCCGGCCCGGAGCGGCCCCTGATAGACGACTCCGCAGACGCTGCCCGGATAGGCCGGGTGGCGGACCCGGTTGAGGACGACCTGGGCGACCGCGCGCTGGCCGTCCTCGCTCTCCGAGCGGGCCTCGTAATAGACGGCCTCGGCGAGGCACTGGAGCGAGCGGAGCTGGTCGGCGGGCCCCGCGGCCCGGAAGACGGTCGAGGGCGCCCGGGGACTGGCCTCGTCGGAGAAGGGGATCGAGGCGTTGATCCGCTGGGCCTCGGTGGCGGCGACGTCGCGAAGCACCATCGGCTCGGGCTGAGGCGGCCGGGCGCCGGCGGAGGCCACGGCCTCGGCGAGCGTGTCGGCCGGCACCGGAGCGGCGCTCAGCGGGACGCAGGAGGCGGTGGCGAGAAGGGTCGCGGCACAGGCCAGCTCGCGGCCGCGCCAGCGCAGCGCCTCGCTTAAAGCCCTGAAAAAGATGGAATCCCGCAAAGCCAAGATCGTCCTCGTCGCCGGTTCGAGTGCCCGCCTAGCTTCCGATAGCTAACAATGTCGCACCAAGGCTCCCCCCCATTTCCCGCTGTCCCATGCCGGGACGGCTTCGCGGCACCGGTTAAGCGGCCGGCGCGCGTCTTTTCTCGGAGCCTATTGTGCGGTGGGGACGTTTGAGGGGTCGTGATCCCTCTTAAGCGGCGGTGTGTAGATGCGTAAAATTCTGGCGTGCGTTTCGCTGGCGGCCCTACTGGCCGGCGGCTGCGACTTCGTAAGCACGAGCGGCGGCGGCGGGGGCGGAAGCTCCGGCCAGGCCGTTCAGGTCGATCCCAAGGCGGTGACCCCGGCCGAGCTCAAGGCGGCGGTCAGCGATCCTCGGGTCAAGAAATTCTACGAGGCGCGCGGCTGGCAGGCGGTCTGGACGGGCGAGCGCGCCGAGGAGCTGACGGCGGCTTTCGAGGATGCCGCCCGCCACGCCATCGACGCCAAATCCTATGCCGAGAAGGCGACCGAAGGCGCCAGCGCCGCCGAGCGCGAGGCCGGGCTCACCCTCGCCGCCATCGAATATGGCCAGGCGCTGGCCACCGGAGCGGTCGATCCGCGCAAATTGTTCGAGGTCTATACCGTGCCGATGTCCAGGGCCGACGTCGTCGGAGGCCTGGGCAAGGCGGTGGAGCAGGGCGGAGTCCGCCAGTGGCTGGCGAGCCTCGCCCCCCAGGACGCCGAATATAAGGCGCTCTCCGACGCCTATCTCGCCTACCGTCAGAAGGCGGGCCAGGAGCGCAAGACGCTGATCGCGCCCGGCGAGCAGATCAAGCCCGGCAAGAAGGATTCTCGGGTCGCCCAGATCCGCGAGGGTCTCAGGGCCAATGGCTATCTCGCCGCCGAACCCGCGGCGGCCGCCCAGCCGGATCCGAAGGCGAAGGAGGGCAAGGCCAAGGCCGCGACGGCGCCCGCCGGCGACGTCTACGGCGCCGACATGGTCGCCGCGGTCAGGAAGGTCCAGGCCGATTACGGAATCGAGGCCGACGGGGTGATCGGCAATTCGACGGTCGAGGCCCTCAACACCGGCGCCCGCGACCGCGCCCGGATCCTCGCCGTCAATCTCGAGCGCCGCCGCTGGCTCGACCGGGCGCCGCCGGCGACCCGGATCGACGTCAACACCGCGGCCGCGGAGCTCCATTATTTCAAGGACGGGACCGAGAAGGACCGCCGCCGGGTCGTCGTCGGCCAGCCCGACTGGGAGACTCCCGAGCTCGGCTCGCCGATCGCCCGCCTGGTCGCCAACCCGCCCTGGACGATTCCCGAGTCGATCGCGAAGGAGGAGATCCTGCCCAAGGGGGCGGCCTATATGGCGAAAGAGAATATCGTCACGAAGAACGGCCGCCTGGTCCAGGAGCCGGGGCCGAAATCGGCGCTTGGCCTCGTCAAGCTCGACATGATCAACGACGAGCAGATCTATCTCCACGACACGCCCGCCAAGGCCCTGTTCGCGTCCACCC
>DASQJV010000119.1:0-3926 GCA_035630855.1 Allosphingosinicella sp.
GACGGGGGCTCGTCATCCCGGGCTTGACCCGGGATCAATGAACGCCGGCGGCAGCGGATTGGTCGGAGACGTCCGTGTTCATGGGTTCCGGCCTTCGCCGGAATGACGGGGGAAGTGGGGAGCTTCTGTTGCCCGGTGCTCCCCGTACCGCTGGTGTCCGCTTCTGTTGCCCGGTGCGGCCCGAACCGCGCTTTCGTCCTTGTAACTTAGTCCGTGAGGACCGGGTTACGCGGCAATCGCGAGCGCCTCGTTGTCGTTGGCACTTGTGGTTGTGAACGGTTTTACGGCGCATTCAGGCCGGGCAAAAACAGCGCTTTTCAACACACGTCGATCCTAGTTCGGCCCCATCAGCTGAGCCGCTGCGGCGGCACGCTTCACGCGTGTCGCCACCTGTAGGCTCGGCCCACCTGGTGGAGCCGCCGGGTACCGCCCCCGGGTCCGCTGCGTCTATTGCACGCTGCAATTTATCACCATAGCCGGGCGAACCCGGCACTCCCCATATAGGCGATCCAGCCTGAATTTAAAGTGAAAGCCGCCGCACCCGTTGCGGGGGCGGAGCGAAGTCCCTACTTGCTTGCCGACAGACGAACGAGGGGACCGACATGAAGCGCAATTCCCTGTTGACCGCCTTCCTGGTGCCGGTGGCCGGGCTTTCGCTCTCCGGCTGCGGGGTCAATTCGATCCCGACCGCCGAGGAGGAGGCGAAGGCCAAATGGGCGGACGTCCAGGCTTCGTACCAGCGGCGTGCCAGCCTTATCCCCAACCTCGTCTCGACGGTGAAGGGCGCGGCCGCCTCCGAGGAGCGGATCCTGACGGGGGTGACCGAGGCTCGGGCGAACGCGACCCGGATCACGGTCAGCGGCGACCAGCTCACCGACCCGCAGGCGATGGCGCGCTTCGCCGAGGCCCAGAACCGGCTGACGCTGTCGCTCCAGCGCCTCCAGGAAGCCTATCCGCAGCTCCAGAGCCAGGGCAATTTCAAGACCCTGATGGACCAGCTCGAAGGCACCGAGAACCGGATCAACATCGCCATCCGCGACTACAACGCGGCGGTTCAGTCCTATAACACCGAGATCCGCACCTTCCCCTCGGTGATCGGAGCCAAGGTCATCTACGGCGCCAAGCCGATGGCGACCTTCCAGGCGACCACCCCGAACGCCGACGTCGCTCCGACGGTGGACTTCGACACCAACACCAGCCGCTGACGCGGCGGTGAGGGCGTTCGTCCTTCCCCTGCTGCTGCTCGGCAGCGCCGCCTGCGACCGTTCGCCGGCGCCGCCGGTGGCGGTGGTTTCGGCGGACCCGGCCTTTCCTGCCCTCACCGGCCGGGTCGTCGACCGGGCGGACCTGTTGACGGCCCAGCAGGAGGCTCGGCTCGACCGCAAGTCGGCGGCGCTCGAGCGGGAAATCGGGCCGCAGTTCGTCGTCGTCACGGTGCCGTCGCTCGGCGGGCGCGACATCGCCGAATATGGCGTCGATCTCGGCCGCCGCTGGGGCATCGGCCACAAGGGCAAGAACGACGGCCTGCTGCTCATCGTCGCGCCGAGCGAGAGGCTGGTTCGGGTCGAGGTGGGCTACGGCCTCGAGCGCCGGGTCACCGATCCGTTCGCCGGCAAGGTGATCCGCGAGCAGGCGCTGCCCAGATTCAAGGACGGCCGCTTCCCCGAAGGCATCGAGGCGGCGAGCGACGCCCTGATCGCCCGGTTGCGGTCGAAGGCGAGCGACGCCGAAATCGCCCGCGAGGACGGGGTCGTCACATGAGCCTGTCGAGGCCTTTCCTGCTCCTGCTCCTGGCCATCCTCGCCGCGGCGCCCGCCGCCGCGCAGGACTTTCCAAAGCTGACCGGGCGGGTGGTCGACGCCGCCAACATCATCCCCGATGCCGACGAGGCGGCGCTCACGCAGAAGCTTGAGGCGGTGGAGCAGGCGAGCAGCCGGCAGCTCGTCGTCGCGACGGTGCCGAGCCTCCAGGGCTATCCGATCGAGGATTACGGCTACAAGCTCGGCCGCGCCTGGGGGATCGGCCAGAAGGGCGCGAACAACGGCATGATCCTGCTGGTCGCGCCCGAAGAGCGCAAGGTCAGGATCGAGGTCGGCTACGGGCTCGAGCCGATCATGACGGACGCCTTGGCGGGCGACATCATCTCCGGCCGGATCCTCCCCGCCTTCAAGCAGGGCGACTATCCCGGCGGGATCAACGCCGGCGCCGACGCGATCATCGAGCAATTGCGGGCGCCGCCCGAGCAGGCCGAGCAGAAGGCGCTCGCGGCCCAGCAGGCGCGGCGGGAGTCGAGTAGCAGCGAAAGCGACGGCGGCTCGATCTTCCCGCTCATCTTCTGGGGCATCGTCTTCCTCTTCGTCATCCTGCCGATGCTCCGCGGCGGCCGGCGCGGGCGGCGCCACCGCCGGTCCGGGGTCTGGGTGTGGGGACCGGGGATGGGCGGCGGCGGCTGGAGCGGAGGCTCGAGCGGCGGCGGCTTCGGAGGCTTTGGCGGCGGCGGCGGCGGCGGGTTCAGTGGCGGCGGCGGCTCGTTCGGCGGCGGCGGAGCGTCGGGGGGATGGTGATGCCCAGGTTCAGCGAGGCCGATCACGCCCTCGTCACCGAGGCGGTGGCCAAAGCCGAGCGCTCCAGCGACGGCGAGATCGTCACCATCGTCGCTCCGCGCTCGGACTCCTATCACGACGTCGGGCTTCATTATGCGGTGCTGGCGATGCTGCTGGTGCCGACCGCCGCGGCGCTGGTGCCCCAGTCCTGGATCGACTGGTGGCTGGCCCTGCTGTTCGGCTGGAACGCGTCGCTCAGCCTTCGGCTGCTGCTCGCGCTGCTCGTCGTCAAGATGGCTGCGGTCTTCCTCATCGTCCGCTTCGCCTTCGCCTGGATGCCCCTGCGCATGGCGCTCACTCCGGCGGGCACCAAGACCCGGCGGGTCCGCCGCCGCGCCCTCGAGCTGTTCCGGGCGGGCACCGAGAAGAGGACCAAGGGGCGCACCGGAATCCTTCTCTATCTCTCGCTGCTCGAGCACCGAGCCGAGATCGTCGCCGACGAGGCGATCCACGGCCGCGTCGAGCCCGACGTCTGGGGGGAGGCGATGGCGGCCCTGGTCGAGGGGGTGAAGGCGGGGCGGCCGGGCGAGGGCATGGCCGAGGCGGTCGGCAGGATCGGTGAGATCCTGGCCGAGTGCCTTCCGCCGACCCTCGACAATCCCAACGAGCTTCCCGACCGGCTGATCGAGCTGTGACGGAGGCGCCCGAGGTCGTCTGGAGCGGCCGCTTCATAGAGGCGAAGCGGCTCGGCAAATGGGAGTTCGTCTCCCGAACCCGCGGGGTGAGCGCGGCGGTGATCCTCGCCGTCGACGAGGGCCACGTCCTCCTCGTCGAGCAATATCGCGTGCCGATCGGGGCCCGCTGCCTGGAGCTGCCGGCCGGCCTGGTCGGCGACGACGAGCAAGGCGAGGAGGCCGCGGCGGCGGCGATCCGCGAGCTCGAGGAGGAGACCGGCTACCGGGCGGAGCGCGCCGCCGACCTCGGCCGCTATTTCGCGTCTCCGGGAATGTCGTCGGAGGGCTTCACTTTGCTTCGCGCCGAGGGGCTGGCCAGGGTCGGCGAGGGCGGCGGAGTCGCGGGCGAGGACATCGAGGTGCACCGGGTGAGGCTTGCGGACGTCGCCGGCTTCGTCGCCGGGCGCAGGGCCGCGGGGGTGGCGATCGACGCCAAGCTGCTGCTCTTGCTCGGAGCGAGGATGCTTTGATCATTCCTCCCCCAGCAAAGCTGGGGGAGGAATGTGATCACCGCCTATTTGAAATTGTCGGCATAGGCCTGGAGCCTGAGCTTGCGCTCGGCGGACGGGACGAGGTGGCAGGCGATTCCGTTCCTGTCGGCATAGGCCTGGGCCGCCTCGAGGGTCGGGAAGGCGAGGGTGACCTGGGC
>DASQJV010000120.1:0-3777 GCA_035630855.1 Allosphingosinicella sp.
CACCGCCTGCATGACGAAGTTAACAGAATCAGCAAAATCGCGTCGAATCAAGCCTTTTGCGCCGACAAGCGAAAATTTGCCGGATGGACGGAGTCTGGGCATCGACTCATTCCTCCCCGAGCTTGCCTCGGGGAGGGGGACCGCGGCGCGAAGCGCCGTGGTGGAGGGGAAATACGGAGTCAGAATTGCCCCTCCACCATGCTGCGCATGGTCCCCCTCCCCGAGGCAAGCTCGGGGAGGAATAGGAGGCTAGCGGAACACGCTGCGCCCCGCATAGCGCGCCATCGAGCCCAGCTCCTCCTCGATCCGGATGAGCTGGTTGTACTTGGCGAGGCGGTCGGAGCGGGCGAGGCTTCCGGTCTTGATCTGCCCGCAATTGGTCGCCACCGCGAGGTCGGCGATGGTGGTGTCCTCGGTCTCGCCCGAGCGGTGCGACATCACCGAGGTGTAGCCGGCGCGGTGCGCCATCTCGACCGCCTCCAGGGTCTCGGTGAGGGTGCCGATCTGGTTGACCTTGATCAGGATCGAATTGGCGAGGCCCTGCTCGATGCCCATGGCGAGGCGCCTGGGATTGGTCACGAACAGGTCGTCGCCGACCAGCTGGACCTCGCCGCCCACGGCATCGGTCAGCGCCTTCCAGCCCTCGAGATCGTCCTCCGCCATCCCGTCCTCGATCGAGCGGATCGGATAGTCGCGGGCGAGCGCCGCGAGATAATCGGCATTCTCGGCCGGCGACAGCGTCCGCCCCTCCCCTTCCATATGATAGGCTCCGTCGCGGAAATATTCCGTCGCCGCGCAGTCGAGCGCGAGGACGACGTCGTCGCCCGGCCGGTAGCCGGCCTGCTCGACCGACTTCATGATGAAGTCGAGCGCGTCGCGGGCCGAGGCGAGATCGGGCGCGAAGCCGCCTTCGTCGCCGACGGCGGTCGACAGGCCGGCGTCGTGCAGATTCTTCTTCAGCGTGTGGAAGACCTCCGAGCCGCAGCGGACCGCCTCGGCGAGGCTTGCAGAGCCGACCGGCATCACCATGAACTCCTGGAAGTCGATCGGATTGTCGGCATGGGCGCCGCCGTTCAATATGTTCATCATCGGCACCGGCAGAAGGTGGGCCGAGACCCCGCCGACATAGCGGTAGAGCGGCAGGCCCCTCGCCTCCGCCGCGGCCTTGGCGACGGCGAGGCTGACCCCGAGGATGGCGTTGGCGCCAAGCCTCGACTTGTTCTCGGTGCCGTCGAGGTCGATGAGCAAAGCGTCGATCTCCCCCTGGTCCTCGGCGTCCATGTCGAGGATCGCCTCGGCGATCTCGCCGCGCACCGAATTGACCGCCTCGCACACGCCCTTGCCGAGATATTTGCCCTTGTCGCCGTCGCGTTTCTCGACCGCCTCATGGGCCCCGGTGGAGGCGCCGGACGGGACCGCGGCCCGGCCCATGCTCCCGTCCTCCAGATGAACGTCCACCTCGACCGTCGGATTGCCGCGGCTGTCGAGGATCTGGCGGGCGTGGACGGCGAGGATGGCGGTCATTGTTACGGCCTCGTTCTGAACTATATGGGGTGAAGCGAGGCGCGGCTTATCGGCGCGGCGCGGGCGACGCAACTTTCGTCGCCACGCGGCGGAACGTGAGGCACGGCCCGCCGTTCTCGCTGCAAGGCAACACCAAGTGGAGTAGAACCTATGCCTCCTCGCGACGACGAGCTTCCCGAAGGCACCGACCACATCATCAACGGCGCCATGGAGACGGGCGGCGGAGGCGGCGCCGCGGCCGGCGGCGGCTCGAGCTCCGGCTTCATCGGCGCGTCGGGAAGCGACGGGACGGGCGGCACGGCCGCCTCAGGAGGAGGAACTCAGATGACAGCGACTGAAGGCACCAGCGGCGGCGGCGGCACGATCGGCAGCGGCACGCGCAGCGGCGACTCGGACGGCGGCGGCACGATCGGAAGCGGCACGGCCGGCAGCGGCACGGCCGGCAACGTCACGGAACAGGTCAAAGGCCAGATCTACAATCTTCGCGACCAGGCCGGAGGCAAGGTGCGTGAGTTCGCCGACACCGGCAAGAGCCGGGCGACCGACGTCCTCGAGGAGCTTTCGCGGGTGGTCGCCGACACCGCCGACTCGATCCACGAGCGGCTCGGCAACAATTACGGCGAATATGCCCGCAAGGCCGCCGACAGCGTCTCCAGCCTCGCCGACAATCTTCGCAGCAAGGACGTCGACGAGCTTTACGACAATGTCCGCTCGGCGGTGCGCAAGAGCCCCGGAGTGGCGATCGGAATCGCCGCCGTGGTCGGCTTCACCCTCGTCCGCCTGATCAAGGCCGGTATGCCCGAGGAGAATGAAGGCAAGGGCGGCGGCCGGCGGACCAACAGCGGCGGCACGGGAGCCTAGAGCTTGGACGCTCCAAGGGGACCCCACGAACGCTCGATCGGCGAGCTGTTCGGACAATTGTCCGACGACGCCCGGAGCTATGCGGCGGCCGAGGCGAAGCTCTACCAGGCCATCGCCCGCCGCCGGATCGGCCGCGCCCGCAACGGCGCGATCGCTTTGGTGGTCGCGGCCTTGCTCGCCAACGCCGCCCTGAGCGTCCTCCTGATCGGCCTGTCGCTCGAGCTGGCGCTGCATGTCGGCCCGGCGCTGGGCGGGCTGATCGTGACCGTGGTCGTGCTCGGGATCGCCTTTCTTCTCGTTCGCTACGGCGCCGCCAAGCTTGGAGCGCTGGGCGGCGACGCCGAGGAGCAGGCGGCGATCGAAGCCGGGGAGAAGGCGATATGAGCCTCGCCGAGATCAGCATCGCCAGGCAGGAGGCGGAGCGGGCGCGGCGGCGCCTGGCCGCGACCGCGGCCGAGCTCCAGCAGCGGCTGAAGCCCGGGACCCTTGCGTCCAACGCCTGGGAAGGGGTCAAGGACAAGAGCGGCGAGATGGCCGACGGCGCCGTCGAGGCGGTGAAGTCGCGGCCGGTGCCGGTCGCGGCGGCGCTCGCCGCCTTCACCCTCTTCCTCGCCAGGGCGCCGCTCAGGGCGGCCGTATCGAGGCTGTGGGCGAGCGGCGACGAAGCCGACGAGGATCTGGTCGCAGTCCGGCTGGACGGCGGCGACAAGGATTACGACCTGACGGCTCCACTCGCCGCCGGGACCAGTGAAGGAGCAGGTAAATGACGAGTACCACCGACGAACGGCCGGCTTCGGCCTCGGCCAACAACAGCGGCGCCGGTGCCGATGGGGAACGCGGCGGACGCGCGGCCGCGGCCCGCCAGGCCTTCGAGAGCGCCCGGGAGCGGACCTCCGCCGCCTACGCGACCGCGCGCGAGCGCGCCGGCTCCGCTTATGAGACGGCCGGGCGCCGGACCAGCGAGGGGATCGATTCGAATCCGGTCGCGGCGGTGGTCGGAGGGCTCGCCATCGGCGCCCTGGTCGCCGCTCTGCTTCCGCGGACGAGCCGCGAGGACGAGCTGCTCGGCTCCGTCGGCCGGAAGATCACCGACAGCGCACGCGAGGCCGCCAACGCGGCGAAGGAAGCGGGGCGCGGACAGCTCGACGAGCTCGGCCTCAGCCGCGACGGCCTCAAGAGCAAGCTCGACGAGTTCACCGAGCGGGCCGTCGGCGCCGTCAAGAGCTCGGCCGGCGGCGCCCGCCGAACGGGCGGCGACGCCTGAAGCGTTCCGCCCCGGAAGCGCTTCCGCTTCCGGGGCGACGCGGCGTCATGCGGCTTTCATGAGCAAGCTCCACCTCGTCTTCGGCGGCCGGGTCAAGGATCCGCAGGGCCTCGACTTCGACCTTTCGA
>DASQJV010000121.1:0-2985 GCA_035630855.1 Allosphingosinicella sp.
CTCGACCGGCTGCCGCCGCCCGCGCAGGCGCTCGCCATCGCCAAGGAGGGGCGCTTCGCCTCTTCGTTCGGTACTTGGGGCAAGGGCAAAGGGCAGCTCACCATCGGCGACGAGGTGATCCGGTGACGAACTGCGCGACGCCGCGGCCGACGGATCCGAAAAGGTACAGGATGAGCGCCGTCGCGCTCGCCGGCGCGGTCATGGCGCTTCTCGCGCCGGTGACCGCCACGGCGCGGCCGAAAGCGCCTGCCACGGCCCCGGCGGTCTCTCCGGCCGAGCAGGCGCAGTTGCGGGAAATCGCCCGGCGCGGCGCCCTGATCTACGCCTACGACCAGGCGGCCTGGCACGGAACCGACGATATGGTGGCCAAGCTGCCCGACTATGAAAGCCGGGTTGGGGGATGGATCGTCGACGGCCCGGCGGACGCCCCCGAGGCGGTCTTCTTCGACAAGTCGGGCGCCCGCGCCGTCTACGTGGCCCGATTCCGCGACGGCAAGCTCGTATCCGGCGAGGTCGTCGCGGCCGGAGCGGGCGAGCTCAGCGAAGCGCGCCGGCAGCTTGTCGCGGCCCGCAACGCCGCCGTGGAGGCACTGGCCAAGTCCGGTTCGAGACGTTGCTCCGAAGCCTCGATGAACAGCGTCGTGCTGCCTCCGGCGGCGCCGGGCGAGCCGATTCTGGTCTACGTCCTCACTGCGCAGCGGGTGATGGACGCCTTTCCATTCGGCGGCCATTTCCTGATTCCGGTCGACTCGTCGGGCCGCGCCGGGCGGGTGAGGCGGTTCACCAACACCTGCCTGGAGGTCAGCGTGGCCGACGCCGGAGGGGACAAGCTGGCGGCTCTCGGCATCACCCATCTCCTCGACCCGGTGCCGACGGAAATCCACGTCTTCACGTCCCTCGCCGCCCGTCTGCCGGTCACGGTCGGAACCAGCGACGGACGGACGTGGTGGGTGGACGGCACCGCGATCCGGCTCATCGGCAAGGACGGGCGTTAAGCCTAACCTCTTGGCGGCCGAGCGGGCGCGGACTAGGCGCAGCGAGGTGAACGATCCCGCCACCATCCGCCGGCTCTACGGCCGCGCCAGGGGCCACAAGCTTCGCCAGGGGCAGGAGGCGCTGCTCGAGCGGCTGCTTCCGGCGGTGAGCGTGCCGGGGGAGGGGCCGGTCACCTCGGAAGCGCTGTTCGGCGACTCGCGCCCCCTCCATTTCGAGATCGGCTTCGGCTCGGGCGAGCATCTCGCCTATCGGGCCGACCTTCTGCCCGACCACGGCTTCATCGGCGCCGAGCCCTTCCTCAACGGGGTCGTCGGAGCGCTCCAGCATATCCGCGACGGGCGCCTCGCCAACGTCCGCCTCCACATGGGCGACGCCCTCGACGTCCTCGATCGGGTTCCGGACGGGGCGCTGTCCTTCGTCTATCTGCTCCACCCCGATCCCTGGCCGAAGGCGCGCCACGCCAAGCGGCGGATGGTCAATTCCGGCCCGCTCGACCTCATCGCCGCCAAATTGAGGCCGGGCGGCGAGTTCCGGCTCGGGACCGACGACCCGACCTATTGCCGCTGGTCGATGATGGTGATGAACGGCCGCCGCGACTTCGAGTGGCTGGCCGAGAGCGCGAACGACTTCCTCACCCGCCCAGGCGGCTGGCCCGAGACCCGCTACGAGGCCAAGGCGCGGCGGAAGGGGCACGAGGTCTGGTATTTCCGGTATAGGCGGGTTTGAGCGCCGAATCCCTCTCCCTGCAGGGGAGAGGGAGGGGCCCGCCGCGAAGCGGTGGGAGGGTGAGGGCATATCCAGGCCCGGTAAGCCCTCAGCCTGGCGCTTCGCGCCTGTCCCTCTCCCCTGCAGGGAGAGGGGTTTACTTCGCCGGGGTCAGCTTCAGAAGTCTTCCGCCCTCGCCGTCCTCGAGCAGGTAGACCGAGCCGCCCGGGCCCTGCTCGACCTCGCGGATTCGCTTGCCCATGTCCCAGCGCTCGGCCTCGCGGGCGCTGGCGCCCTCGACGTCGACCCGGATCAGCGCCTTGCTCGACAGGCCGGCGACGAGGATGTCGCCGCGCCAGCGCGGGAAGGCCGAGCCCGAGTAGAAGATCATGTCGCCGGGCGAGATGACCGGGGTCCACCAGACCTTGGGCGCGGCGAATTCGGGGCGGGTCGGATGGTCGGGTATGTCCTTGCCGTCATAATGGTCGCCGTTCGAGACGATCGGGTAGCCGTAATTCCGGCCGCGCTCGACCAGGTTCAGCTCGTCGCCGCCCTTGGGGCCCATCTCGATGTCCCACAGCCGGCCGGAGCCGTCGAAGGCGAGGCCGAGCGGGTTGCGGTGCCCCAGCGACCAGATCTGGGCGGCGACCCCGCCGCGCTTCGCGAACGGATTGTCGGCGGGGACGGTGCCGTCGTCGTTCAGGCGGACGACCTTGCCGAGATTGGCGTTCATGTCCTGGGCCGGGGTGAATTCCTGGCGCTCGCCGTTCGAGACGTAGAGCTTGCCGTCGGGGCCGAAGGCGATGCGGTGGCCGTAATGGCCGCGGCCGCTCAGCTTCGGGCTCTGCCGGTAGACGATCTGGAGGCCTTCGAGCCGCGGCCCGGCCGAGCCTTCGAGGAACCGCGCCCGGCCGACGACCGCGCCCCGATTGCCGCCTTCGCCCGCCTCGACCCAGCTCAGGTAGACCAGCCGGTTGCGGGCGAAATCGGGATGGAGGACGACGTCGCCGAGGCCGCCCTGGCCGCCATAATCGACCTGCGGAGCGCCCTTGACCTCGCCGACGCGGCCGGTGTCGCTCCACAGCAGCTTCAGCCTGCCCTTCTTCTCGGTGATCAGCGCGCGCGGGCCGGGCCCGGGCAGGAAAGCCATCGCCCAGGGCTCGTCGAAGGTCGCGATCGGGGCGACCTGGAAGGGCCGGCCGTCCGCGGCGGCCTCGGCCTCGCCTTGGGCGGCCTCGCCGCCGGTGCCGCAGGCGGCGAGGAGGAGAAGGGGGATCAGGCTGC
>DASQJV010000122.1:0-2495 GCA_035630855.1 Allosphingosinicella sp.
ATCTTCGACAATATCGACTGCCTCGGAGCGCTCGACGAGGAGGAGCTGGGCCGCTGGCTCTCGGCCCGGCCGGTCTTCGCGTCCACGGCCCTGTACGAGCCTTTCGGGCTCCCCGTCCTCGACGCCGCCTCGGCCGGCTGCGCTCTCGTCCTCTCCGACATCCCTACCTTCCGTGAATTGTGGGACGAGGTCGCGATCTTCGTCGACCCGAATGACGAGGACGGCTTCGCCCGGGCGATCGGCGATCTCGCCGGCGACGATTTCGAGCGGGCGGTGCTCGGCCGGGCGGCGAGGGAGCGGGCCGCCCTCTATTCGCCCGAGGCGATGGCGGCCCAGATGGCCGCCCTCTATCGCAGCCTCCTGCCCGCCGTCCGCGGCCCGGTGCTGGCGGCGGCGCGGGCGGCGGCCTGAGGCGCTGTCCTAGAACTTCTGCTGGCGCTCGTAGAGGCTCTTGTAATGCTGGATCCGGGTCACCCTGAGGCCCGGCATTCCCGAACGGTCGACGGCGCGCTGCCACGAGGCGAACTCCTCGAGGCTGAGCGTGTAGCGCGAGCAGGCCTCGTCGACGGTGAGCAGCCCGCCATTGACCGCGGCGACCACTTCGGCCTTGCGGCGAACCACCCAGCGGGTGGTCGAAGGCGGCGGCAGCGAATCGAGCGTCAGCGGCTCTCCCAGGGGGCCGATGACCTGCGCCGGGCGCGGCGCCCGGGTCTCGATCGTGTCATATTCAAGGACGTTCACGGTCATTTTATCTCCTGCCTCCCTTCGCCCCCGCTTAGCGGCAGGCCTTGAAGGAAGGCTGAAACCCCAAGGTAAACGCGGCGGTCATCTCAGTTTACGGCGCCTTGCCGGGCGAAGGCCGGGTTGAAGCAGCCGCGCTGGGCCGCCACCGCCTCGCGCCAGCCGGGGCCGGCGAGAAGGATCTCGGCGATCGGATCGGCGCAGGCCACTCCGGCGGACGGAGCCGCCGACCGGACCGATGCCGACGGCGCCAGGTCGCGCTGGGTCCGCAAGGTCGCGACCAGCATCCCGAAGTCGAGGCGCGCGGGCGAGCGGCTCGCGAATCTCTGCTCGGCCCGGCGGAAGAAGCTCAAATCCATGGCCGTGCTTCTAGCGGGGAGGGTCTAAGACGCGGTTAAGGGGCCATTAGGCTAGGCTTTACCCAGGTTAATGGAGGCCGAGGCGGCTATTCCCTCTCCCGCTTTCCGCGGGAGAGGAGGGGCCCGCCGCGAAGCGGTGGGAGGTGAGGGTCTGTATGCCGGACTCAGCAAGACCCTCACCTCCCAAGCCTTCGGCTTGGGGCCCTCCTCTCCCGTAAGGACGGGAGAGGGTTAAGCTGGCCAAGGCTGGGCTTTTCCGGCCTTCCCTCCTATGTAGCCGCGGTCATGACCCCGGATTTCCAGCTCGACCGGCCCGCCTCGGAGGCCCGGATCGTCGTCGCCATGTCGGGCGGGGTCGACAGCTCGGTCGTGGCCGCGCTCGCCGCCCGGACCGGCGCCGAGGTGATCGGGATCACCCTCCAGCTCTACGATCACGGCGAGGCGGTCGGCCGCTCCAGGGCCTGCTGCGCCGGCCGCGACATATACGATGCCCGGACCGTCGCCGAGCGGCTCGGGATCGCCCATTACGTCTTCGACTACGAGACCCGATTCCGCGACAGCGTGATCGAGCGCTTCGCCGACGAATATGCCCGCGGCCGCACCCCGATCCCCTGCGTGTCGTGCAACCAGTCGGTCAAGTTCACCGACCTTCTCGCCCTCGCCCGCGACCTCGGCGCCGATTGCCTCGCCACCGGCCATTACGTCCGCCGGCTTGCGGGTCCGAACGGCGCGGAGCTTCACCGCGCCGCCGATCCCGCCCGCGATCAGAGCTATTTCCTCTTCGCCACCACAAGCGAGCAGCTCGACTATCTGCGCTTCCCGTTGGGCGGCCTGCCCAAGCCGGCCGTCCGCGAGATCGCCCGCGAGCTCGGCCTCATCGTCGCCGACAAGCCGGACAGCCAGGACATCTGCTTCGTGCCCAATGGCGACTATGCCTCGGTGGTGAAGAAGGTCCGGCCGGAGGCGGCCCGGCCCGGCGAGATCGTCGATCTGGAAGGACGGGTGCTCGGCGAGCATCGCGGACTCATCCACTTCACCGTCGGCCAGCGCCGGGGCCTTGAGATAGGCGGCCAGGCCGAGCCGCTCTACGTCGTCCGGCTGGAGCCCGAGGCGCGGCGGGTGGTGGTCGGGCCGAAGGCGGCGCTCGCGGTCGCCGCGGCGCGGATTTCGGGATTGAACTGGCTCGGCGAGGACCAGCGGCGGGGGCTGACGGCGAAGGTCCGCTCGATGGCTCGTCCCAGCCCGGTCTCCTTCGACGGGGGTTCGATCCGTTTCGACGAGCCCGAGTTCGGGGTCTCCCCCGGCCAGGCGGCGGTGATCTATGAAGGGTCGCGCGTGCTCGGCGGCGGCTGGATCGAAGAAACCCTGCCCTTGCGGGCGGAGAGTCTCGCCGCC
>DASQJV010000123.1:0-5984 GCA_035630855.1 Allosphingosinicella sp.
ATCCAGGTCCGGTTGAGGATCGCCTGGCCCTGGCTGAACAGGAAGGGATGCTTCCTGCCCGCGGTCTGCTCGGGAGTCAGCCATTGCAGCGCTTCGGCCTCGGGCGCGCTTTTATAGGCGATTCGGATCCGCCTCGCGCCCTGGAGATCGATGGTGAGCGGCGCCCCGCGCTCGGGATCGGCTTTGCCCAGCGAGTAGCTGAGCCTCCGGCCGTTGCCGTCGGTGACCTCGGCGAGCTCGAGCCCCTTGCTGTCGAGAACGATCGCCTTGGCCCCCGGCTTCGCCTCGACATCGAGCGTGGCCGTGCCGCCGATCCGCTTGGCGTCAAAATCGGCCCTGAGGTCGAGCGCGACGTGGGTCACGCGGGCTTCCAGCGGACGGGCGTAGCTTTGCGTGTCGCGGGCGTCGGGCGAATCGAGGACGGACGCGACCAGCCTGGCTCCCTTCTCTCCCTGCTGATTGGCTGCGCCCTGGTCGGCGGCGGGCGAGCAGGCGGCGACAAAGGCGAGACAAGCGAGAGGCAACAGGCGCAAGGCGCGACTCCTATGTTCGGTCGGGACCGTCCGGCTCCTTCACCAGAGCGATGCCGATGTCCACCATCGCCTCCGCCGCGAGCCCGAGGGCGAGGCCGGCGCCGACGTCGGTCGGATAATGGGCGCAGCGCGGGATCTGGGCCAGGGCGAGGGCTCCGGCGGCGGCATAGGCCGGAGCCGCATATTCGGGATAGTCGCGGGCGAAGGCCCGGGCGACCGCGGCCGCTCCGGCGCTGTGGCCGGAGGGGAAGCTGGTCTCCTCCTTGGACGTGTTCCGGCCGGCCGTCGGCACGTGGTCCTTGCCCTTTTCGCCCTTGGACCGCGGACGGGTGCGGTCGACCCTTTCCTTGACATAATCCTTGGCGAGGGTGGCCAGCGTGTGGGCGACCAGCATCCTGACCCCGGCCCCGGCGAGGCGCGAATTGCCTCCGGCCACGCCCGCCGCGATCACCGCCGCGCACAGCGTCCGAAGCGGCGGCTGGTCGCCGAGCGAGGCGAAGCGGCCGAGCGCTTCCATCGCTGGCGATCCCTGATAGGGAAGCGCCGCTTCCGCGGCGGCCTCGTCGGCCGCCAGCAGGGCCCTGGCCGCCTTGCTCCTAGCCACGGCCGAAGACCGAGCTTTGGAAGCGGGCGAGCAGGTCGGCCGGACCGTCGTAGAGCTCGCAGGCGCCGGCCTCGGCCAGCGCCTCGTCGGGAAAGCCCCCGCAGCGGAAGCCGACCGTCCGAAGGCCGATCTTGCCGGCGGCCTTGGCGTCCCAGGGCGTGTCGCCGACCACCGCCACCTCGTCCGCCCCGAGCGGCGCCACCCGGCCCAGCGCCGCGGCGAAGATGTCCGGGCAGGGCTTCGAATTCTCGACATCGTCCTTCGACGTCGTCGCCCCCACCAGGTCGGCGCAGGCGATGAGGCCGAGATAATATTCCACCTCCTCGGCGTGGGAGGAGGAAGCGAGGACGATCCTGATCCCTTCCGCCGCCAGACGCTCGAACAGGCCGCGCACTCCGGGAAAGGGGGTCGCGCGGGGCAGATAGTCGCGCTTGAAGAGGTCGCCGCGATAGTCCTCGATCTCCTCGCGCCGCGCCTCGTCCAGCTCGGGGAAGAGCGAGGGGATGAGGTTGTCGCCGCCCTTGCCCACCTGCCAGCGTATCTCCTCGACCGGCTTGTCGAGACCGAACTCCAGGAAAGCCTCGCGCCAGGCCGCGGCATGGAGGTCGTTGGTGTCGACGAGGGTGCCGTCGACGTCGAAGAGCGCGGCTCGCGGAGCGCGGCCGGGACATTCGGTCGTTGGATATTGATCGGTCATCGCTCCCCAACGCCGGGGCGCGCGGCGGTTTCCCTCAGGCGGGGTTGGAGGCCCGGAAACGGAGCAGGGATCCGCCGGCGTCGATCCCGTCGACTCGCGGATAATAGCCGATGAAGCGCTCCATCCCCGGCGAGACGACCAGCCGCCACGGGCTTCCGTCCTCAAGCCGGAGAACCAGCTCGATTCGGCCGGGATCGGCTTTGGCCGAAGGAAAGGCGGGGTGGATACGCATACAGATCAGGTGACAGGCAAACGTTCACAAATGGTTGAAGGTCCGGTCCCGGCTGCAGCCTTAATTCAAGATAAACGGTTTTGCGGCAAAGCGGACCTGGGCTGCGGGGAATTGTGGGTTGACGAGCATCATCGCCAAACTGCGCGAGATCAGAAAAACCGATCGGACGGTTGCCGAAGAGGTGCGCCGGTCGCTCGTCGAAACCCTGTTCACCTCGTCCACCTCGCTCGGAGTCGGAGCCATCGCCGGCTCGACCGTCAGCACGCTCATCGCCCTGTCGAGCGGCGACCCCTGGCTGAGCGCGATGGCGGTTGCCATCGGCCTCGTCGGCGCCGGCCGGGTCAGCCACCACGTCTTCTTCCACCGAGCCGCCCAGCACAGCCCGACGGCGAGCGCCCGCTCCGAGACCATCTACGAGCTCGGAGCCTGGGGTTATTCGCTGCTGCTGGGCGTGATGACTCTGATGACCATGCTGAAGTCGCACGACGCGCTTCACCACATGTTCGCGGCGACCCTGACGACCGGCTATGCCGCCGGAATCTGCGGCCGCAACGCGGGCCGGCCGGTGATCGCCATCGGCCAGCTTTCCCTGGCGACGGGCCCCTCCGCGCTGGGCCTGTTCCTGAGCGGCGAACCCTTCCGGATGGTCCTGGGAGCGGTCTTCGTCGTCTTCATGATCGGAATGGTCGACATCACGCTCCAGACCTATTCGGCGATCCTCAAGGCGATGTCGGCGACCCGCGAGCAAAGGACCCTGACCGATCGCTTCGAGCGGCTCGCCCGATTCGACGCGATGACCGGCCTCGAGAATCGCGGCGCTTTCCAGGAGCGGCTCCAGACCGAGCTCGCGGCGGTCCAGTCGGGCGAGAATGGCGAGCTGGCGGTGCTCTGGGTCGATCTCGACCGGTTCAAGGAGATCAACGATTCGCTCGGCCATCCGACCGGCGACGGAGTGCTCTGCACGGTCGCCCGCCAGCTCTCCTCGATCGTCGAGGGTCGCGGCAGCGTCGCCCGTTTCGGAGGCGACGAGTTCGTCCTCCTCGCCCGCGGCACCAAGCCCTATTTCGCCGAGGAGCTCGCCCGCGAGGTGATGCGCGGCCTTGCCGTTCCGATGACGGTGGAGGGCGCCTCGCTCCAGGTGACCGGCTCGATCGGAGCGGCGGTCGCGCCCGGCCACGGCACCGAGGCCGACACCCTTCTCCAGCATGCCGACATGGCGCTCTACCATGCCAAGGCGAACGGCCGGAACGACTTCTGCCTGTTCGAGACCAAGATGCAGGAGGAGTTCCAGAAGAAGCGCAGGCTCGAGGGAGCGCTCAAGGAAGCGATCGATAAGGGCGAGCTCGAAGTCTATTACCAGCCGATCGTCGACCTGAAGACGAAGAAGGTCACCTGCTGCGAGGCGCTGCTGCGCTGGCACCATCCCGAGCTCGGAATGGTCAGCCCCGGCGAGTTCATCCCGCTCGCCGAGAATACCGGCCTGATCTCGCCGATCAGCCACTGGGTGCTCTACCAGGCCTGCGCGACCGCGGCGAAATGGCCCGAGGACGTCAGCATCGCCGTCAACATGTCGCCGGCCCTGCTAAAGGACCTCCACCTCAGCCACATGATCCTCTCGGCGCTCTACCGCTCGGGGCTGGCGGCCCGGCGGCTTGAGCTCGAGATCACCGAGAGCGTCCTGCTCGAGGAGAATGCCCAGTCCAATTCGCTGATTCGCGAGTTCCAGAGGATCGGGCTCAAGCTGTCGATCGACGATTTCGGGACCGGCTATTCCTCGCTCACCTATTTGCAGAAATACCGGTTCGAGAAGATCAAGATCGACACCAGCTTCATCGCCGGAGTGACCAAGAGCCGCGAGGCCCGGGCGATCATCCACGCCCTCGTCAGCCTCGCCGGCGAGCTCGACATGGAGATCGTCGCCGAGGGCATCGAGACCGAGACCCAGCTCGGCTACGTCACCGGCGCCGGCTGCACCGCCGCCCAGGGCTTCTATCTCGGCCGGCCGGTCCCCGAATCGGTGATCAACCGCCGGCTCGAGATGCAGGGACGCGGCGAGGAATGGACGGAGGCTGATCCCGAGCCGGGAAGCCTCAGGCGGCTGCAAGCCTAGTCTGGGCGCTGCCGAGCCGGCGCATCAGCTTGAGGTCGCCCTCGCTGAGGCAGAGCGCGCTGTCCGCCCAGACTTCGACGATGGCGTTGAGCTCCTCGAGCGTGACCGGATCGGAGAGGCTCGACGCCTGGTAGATGCCGCGATGCCCGGCGTGGCGGCGGCCGTTCTTGGCGATATAGGCGCGAACCGCCTCCTCGCCGCAGCCGCGCTCGGCGAGGACGTGGACGAGGCCCATCTCGTACATCTCTTCCGCCGTGTAGAGCCGGTTGGTCAGCATCATCTCCTCGGCCCGGGCGAGGCCGATCTTGCGCGACAGCAGGCTGTGGGCGCCCATGCCCGGGAACAGCCCGAAGGCGATCTCGGGAAGGCCGAACTTGGCGCCCCTTTCGGCGACGACGACGTTGAAGCTGAGCACGGCCTCGAAGCCGCCGCCGAGCGCGTCGCCCTGGACGAGCGCGATGGTGACGATCGGAAGCTCGAGGCGCCTCAGATTGTTGTGGAGAATGGCGACGCAGTCGCGGCCGTAGCGGACGAGGCCGTCCCGGTCGCCGGTGGCGATGAACCGGGCGAAAAGCTCGAGATCGCCACCGAGGTTAAAAACGCCCGGGAAGCGCGAGCCGAGAACCAGATATTTGAGACCTTCCCCGGGATCGGCGAATTCGCGGGCGATCTCCGCCTGCCAGCGCTGGAAGTCGCGGAGCATGGCCGGGTTGAAATTGGGGCGGTCGACCGGTGTCATGTGGGTCCACAAGGCGCCGGTTTCCGCCTCCCAGCGGACTTCGAGCTGGCCCAGGTCGAACAGGCGGGTACCGGCCGGAAATTCGCGATGCTGGAGCGGCGGCAGTCCCGCGCGGCCCTCCGCCACCGCCATTGTGATCGCTTCCTCGGACGTCGGAAGGCTGAAGTGTTGATTCATCGTTGTGCCCCAAGCATTTGGTGTACGCATCAGTAAGCATATAAGCTGCTGAGGAACAATTGGGCGCGAGCGTGTTTCGGTCGTTAACCGTTTAGGTGTTGCACCGGAGGCTCGGATTGGTCCGGAAGAGGAGCGTTCAAATATCCATTTCGGATACAAATTAAAAAGGTTGAGAAACAAAGATTTCGTTTCTAACCGTTAAGGGTTCGAGGGGTAAATTCGGGTTCATTTTCGGGGGATAATGATGATTGGGAAGCCGGCCGGACGCCGCAGCGCCGAGAGGCGCCTGTTGCTTTTCGGGACGACCGCAGGCCTGGTTATGACCGCCGGAACCGCCGAGGCCGCGGGATTCTACCTTCAGGAACAATCGGTCAGAGGATGGGGCCGGGCGAACTCCGGCGAGGTCGCCGACCAGGGCCCCGCCTCGCTGTGGTGGAACCCGGCGGCGATCGCGGGCGCCACCGAGCGGGAGGCTGTCTTCGGCGCCACCGGCATCCTCCCCTCGGGGACGATCGACGATGCCGGAACGCAGATCGACCGGCCCGGCGTCCCGCCCGCGCCGGTCGGCGGGCTTTCCCGGCTCGACGACCCGATCGTTCGCGGAATCGCCCCGGCCAGCGCCTTCGCCCTCCCGATCGGCGAGCGAATCGCGGTCGGCCTCGCCGTCACCGCCCCGTTCAGCTTCACCAGCGATTACGATCCGTCCGGCTGGCAGCGCTATTCCGCGATTCGCAGCCGTCTCCTCACCCTCGATTTCCAGACCTCGGTCGCGGTCAAGGCGACCGACTGGCTGAGCGTCGGAGCGGCGCTCAACGTCCAGTATAGCGACGCCTGGCTGTCGAACGCGCTTCCCAACCTCGCGCCCGGCTCCGCCGACGGCCGGCTCCGGCTG
>DASQJV010000124.1:0-5467 GCA_035630855.1 Allosphingosinicella sp.
GCCAGTCTTCTCCGCCCAAGAGCGAAGCCGACGTGCCCATCCCCGAGCCGATCGTTTCCATCACCCGCCACACCGGCACGTTCGGCGGGCAGCGCATCGCCTACACCGCCACCGCCTCGGAGACCTATCTCAAGGCCGCCGACGGGACGCCGAAAGCGAGCCTCTTCTCGATCGCCTATGTGAAGGAGCCGCGCGACCCGAACCGGCCGGTCGCCTTCCTGTTCAACGGCGGACCGGGCTCGGGCTCGCTGTGGCTGCACATGGGCGCCTTCGGGCCGAAAAGGGTGGCGATCCCGTCGGACGCGCGGGACGACGGAGCGCCGCCTTTCCCGATCCTCGACAATCCCGACAGCCTGCTCGACGTCGCCGACATCGTCTTCATCGATCCCGTGGGCACCGGTTTCAGCCGGCCGCTCGGCAAGACCGAGGGCAAGGACTATTGGGGGGTCACGCAGGACGCGAAATCGGTCGCCGAGTTCATCCGGATCTGGCTGGGCGAGAACGGGCGCTGGAACTCGCCCAAGTTCCTCGGCGGTGAGAGCTACGGGACGACCCGCTCGGCCGCCGTCGTCAACCAGCTCGAGGGCGCCTATAACGACGTCTCGCTGAACGGCATCATCCTGATCTCGACCATCCTCGATTTCGGCGCCCAGGCGAACGTTCCGGGCAACGAGATGCCCTACGTCCTCTTCCTCCCCTCGATGGCGGCCGCCGCTTTCCATCACGGCAAGGCGCCGGCGGACGCCGGCACGCTCGAGGGATTCGTCCAGGAAGCGCGCGACTTCGCCGCGGGCGATTACGCCTCCGCCCTGCTCAAGGGCCAGAAGCTCCAGGGCGAGGAGCGCGCCGCGATCCGCCGCCGGCTCGCCCGATTCACCGGCCTCTCCGAGCGCTTCCTCGATTCCGCCGAGCTCAGGGTCAGCGACCAGCGCTTCTACAAGGAGCTCCTGCGCGACCGCGGCCTCGCCATCGGCCGGCTCGACGCCCGCTACACCGGCCGCGACTATGACAATGCCGGCGAGACTCCCGACAACGACCCGAGCTTCTACGGCATCGACGCCGGCTATACCGCCGCGCTCAACGCCTGGGTCCGCGACGGCCTCAAGTTCAGGACCGACCGCCAATATTCGACCATCGGCGGAGTCGGCGACTGGGACTGGGACCTCAAGGACCAGGGCGGCGAGGCCCGATATTACAAGAACGTCGCGCCCTATCTCGGTCGGGCGATGCGCGAGAATTCGGGGCTCCGGGTCTTCGTCGGCCAGGGCTATTTCGACTTCGCGACGCCCTTCTTCGGCGCGGAATATTCGCTCTCGAGGAGCGGGATCCCGCAGGAGCGGATCGTCTACCGCTATTACGGCTCGGGCCACATGATGTACGTCCGCGACGAGGACCGGGCCCAGCTCAGCAGGGACATCAGGGAGTTCATACGCAGCCGGTGACGGGCGGGACGAACCCGTCATCCCGGGCTCGACCCGGGATCCATGAACACGGCGTCACGAAAATCCGGGCGACGGCGTTCATGGATTCCGGCTTTCGCCGGAATGACGGCATTTGACAGGATTCTTGCCATACTGACTGGCTTTGTGCCCTGTTAACATGACACAATGTAATGGTAGCTTGACATAATGTCAGGCTTGCCCTATTCGAGTCGCCATGGCCGGCGGACAGGCTGCCGGCGGGACGAGGCGAAGGCGGTGGAGCTTGGCGAGGCGGTGAAGAATCGACTGAAGGTCCTGAGGGCGGAACGCGACTGGAGCCAGGCGGAGCTTGGCGGCCGGCTCGGAGTCTCCCGCCAGGCGGTCAACGCCATCGAGACCGGCAAATACGATCCTTCGCTGCCGCTCGCCTTCAAGCTCAGCCGCCTGTTCGCGGTCCCGATCGAGGAGATTTTCGATGACGGCTTCGGGGGCCAAGGCGATGCGCGATAGCATCCCGCGCGGGGAAGGGGAGCGCCGCGACTCGGCGAGGCGGCGCGCGAGGTGGCTGATCGTCGGCGGCCTGGCGCTGGTCGGAATGGCGCCCGGCTTCTACATCGGCTTCCAGCACGGCGCGGCGGCGGCCCAGAGCCGCGCGTTCATCTGGTCGCCGGCCCTGTCGATGGCGATGGCGGCGCTCTATCTGGTGGCGGTGATCGGCGGCGGGACCCTGCTCAACCGGGTCACCGACGAGCTGGAGAAGGCCCAAGGCTACAAGGCGGCGAGCTTCGCCGGACTCGCCTTGATGATCGTCTATCCGACCTGGTTCCTGCTCTGGAAGGGCGGCTTCGTCCCCGAGCCGGTCCACTGGATGCTGTTCATCCTGTTCTGGGCGAGCCTTGCGCTCGCCACCCTCTTCTACCGCTTTCGCTAGGACAAGGTCATGATCAGGAACCTCATCGCGCTCGCCGTGATCACCCTCATCGCCGCTCCGCTGATCTCGCTCCACCAGCTCGGCGGGATCGGGATCCAGGCGTCGGTCCGGATCGTCACTCCCGGTGGCGGGGTCAGCTTCGAAGCCTTGGTTGCCGCGACCCGGCTCTGACCGTCATTCCGGCGAAAGCCGGAATCCATGAACATGGGCGACGGTAGTCCGGTCACGGCCGTGTTCATGGATCCCGGGTCGAGCCCGGGATGACGGCTCTCTGGACATCGCCGCAGCGCCGCGACAAGGAAAGGCGCCCCCTCGCCGCGGAGTAGCCGATGCGTTTCGCCCTGTTCCTCGCTTTCCTGCTCCCGGCCTGCGCCACCGTCCCCGAGCCGCCGACCGCCGCGGAGCGCGCGGAGCGCTGGTGGGCGGACGTCTCGACCCTCGCCGCCGACGACATGGAGGGGCGGCTGACCGGGACCCCGGGCTACCAGCGCGCCGCCGATCATGTCGTCGCCCGGCTGAAGGCGATCGGCCTCGAGCCGGCCGGGACCGACGGCTTCTTCCAGCCGGTGGCCTTCGAGGAGCAGTTCGTCGACTCGGCCGGATCGAGCGCCTCGCTGGTCTCCGGCGGGCGCGAGACCGCGCTCGCCATCCCCGGCGACATCATCATCGGGCGAGGCGACGGGCGCCGGCCGGAGCGGATCGAGGCGCCCCTGGTCTTCGCCGGCTACGGGCTCCACGTCCCGGAATCGGGCCATGACGATTTCGCCGGCCTCGACCTCAAGGGCAAGATCGTGGTCGTCATCAGCGGCGGCCCGGCCGACATTTCGGGAGCGCTCAAGGCGCATGCCCGGCGCGACCGGGCGCGGCTGCTGTCCGAACGGGGCGCCGCCGGGCTGCTGTCGCTGACAACGGCGAAAGCGGTGGAAGTGCCCTGGGCGCGGTCGATGGCGCAGGCCGGCCAGTCCGGAATGTATTTCGCCGACCCGGCGCTGCGCGACGTCAAGACCGACTTCTTCAGCGCCAGCTTCAACACCGAGTCGAGCGAGAAGCTGTTCGCCGGCTCGGGCCGGACCTTCGCGGAGCTTTCGGCGCTGGCCGACGAGTCGAAGCCGCTTCCCAGGTTCGACATGAAGCAGTCGCTTCGCGCCGCCATCGCGATGCGGCACCGCCCGGTCACCTCGTCCAACGTCGTCGCCCGGCTGCCCGGAAGCGACCGGCGCCTGCGGGCCGAGCATGTCGTCTTCTCCGCCCATCTCGACCATCTCGGAGTGAGCAATCCGATCGACGGCGACGGCCTCTACAACGGGGCGATGGACAATGCCGCCGGGGTCGCCGGCCTTCTCGACATCGCCCGAAGCTACAAGGCGCGGCGGGTGAAGCCGAAGCGATCGATGCTGTTCGTCTTCGTCACCGCCGAGGAGAAGGGGCTGCTCGGCTCGCGCTATTTCTCGCTCCGGCCGACGGTGCCGAAGGCCTCGATCGTCGCCGACATGAATTTCGACATGGCGCTTCCGATCTTCCCGCTGAAGAGCGTGATCGCTTTGGGCGGCGAGGAGAGCAGCCTGGGCGCGGTCGCGGCCTCGGTCAGCGAGGCGACGGGGCTGCCTCTCGTTCCCGATCCCTTCCCGGACCGCAACAGCTTCGTCCGCTCCGACCAGTACAGCTTCATCCGCGAGGGCGTGCCCTCGCTCGCCTTCAAGTTCGGCTTCGGCCCCAGGGACCCCGAGGCCGAGGTGGAGCGGCAGTGGCGATCGACCCGCTACCATGCCCCGTCGGACGACCTCGCCCAGCCGGTGGCGAAGGAGGATGCGATCCGGCTCCACGATTTCGTCGCCGAGCTCGGCCTCAGGGTCGCCAATGCGCCCGAGCGGCCGAGCTGGGGCGAGCGCAGCTTCTTCCGCCGGTTCGCCCGGTGAGGTCCGTCGTAGCGCTCCTTCTGCTCATCGCCGCGCCGGCCGCGGCCCAGCCCGCCGCGCCCTTGCTCACCCGGGCCGAAACCGAAGCTTTGGCCTCGGAGCTTTCCGGCGCCGCCGCCAAGCGCACCGTCCAGGCGCTGTCGCTCGACCATCGGATGCGGGGCTCGGAAGGCTATCGCTCGGCGGCCGAGCTGATCCGCGACCGGCTTCGCGACTACGGCCTCAAGGAGGTCGACATCCTCTCGCTTCCGGCGGACGGGAAGGTCTTCTACGGCACCCAGCGCTCGCGCCCGGCCTGGAACGCGAGCTTCGCCGAGCTTTGGGAGCAGAAGCGGGACGGCGGGCGGTGGCGCGACTTCGAGCGAATCGCCTCCTGGGCCGACCAGCCGATCACCCTCGCCCAGGACAGCGTCTCCGGCCGCGCCGAGGCGGAGCTGATCGACGTCGGCACCGGCGCCTCGGCGGCCGACTATGCCGGCAAGCCGGTGCGCGGCAAGCTGGTCCTCGTCTCCGGCCAGCCGGAGGCGGCGGCGAAGCTCGCGGTGACGGAGCGCGGCGCGGCCGGGATCGTCTCCTGGGCCCAGAACCAGCGCTCGGCCTGGTGGGGCGAGGACGAGAGCCTGATCCGCTGGGGCCATCTCAGCACCTGGGACGACCTGACCTTCGCTTTCATGGTCTCACCGGCACGGGCCCGCGCCTGGCAGGCCCGGCTCGCCAAGGGCGAGACGGTAAGGCTGCGGGCGGAGGTCAAGGCCGGGCGGAGCCCCGGCGCCTATCTCATCCCCACGGCCGTCATTCCCGGCAGGGACCGGTCCAAGGAGATTCTCTTCTCCTGCCACCTCGACCATCCCTCGCCCGGCGCCAACGACAATGCCAGCGGCTGCTCGGGGATCCTCGAGATCGCCCGCACCTTCCAGCGGCTGATCGCCGAGGGGCGGCTGCCGCAGCCGCAGCGGACCCTGCGCTTCGTCTGGCCGTGCGAGATCGAATGCACGATCGCTCTGCTCAACGCGAAGCCGGAATTCGCAACCCGGACCCTGGCGACGATCCATCTCGACATGATCGGCGGCAACACCGACATCACCAAGGGCGCCCTCGGCGTCGAAGGCTCCCCGCCGAGCCTTCCGAGCTTCGTCTCGGACGTCGGCTTCACCATCGCCCGCTGGGTCGACGCCCAGTCGCTGCGCTATGCCAATACC
>DASQJV010000125.1:0-4008 GCA_035630855.1 Allosphingosinicella sp.
TGTCCCGAGGTCCCGGCTTTCGCCGGGATGACGGCTAGTCCCCCGTCAGGATCCGGTCCACCAGCTGCTTCACCGTCGGGACGAAGCCGTTCGAGTAGAAGGGATCCTTCTTGAACCGGAAAGCGGCGTGGCCGGCGAACATGAGGTTCTGGTCGACCGGCCCGCCGTGGGCGATGTCCTGGAGCGTCTTCTGGATGCAGAAGCTGCGCGGATCGGCGAGTCGGCCGGTCGAGTTCTTCTCATTGTCCGCCCAGGAGGAAAAGGCGCACTGGCTGAGGCATCCCATGCAGTCGGCCTGGTCGCGGCGGATCTGCACCTTCTCTTCCGGAGTGACGAAGATCAGCGTCTCGTCGGGCGTCTTCAGGGTCTCGGTGAAGCCCTGGGCGAACCACTCGCGGGCATGGAGAAGGTCGCCCCTCGTCACCCAGAAATTCTTCTTCGCCCCGACCCCGACGTCGAGCTGGAAGCAATGGTCCCCAAGCTCCTCCTTGGTGAAAGCGATCTGGCGGTGCGAGCGGGCCTCGAGGCTGCGCAGGAAGGGATTGCGGACCGCCGAGCTGTAGAAGCCGGTCGGCGAGAAGCGGTGGAGCAGGACGTCGCCCTCCTCGAGGGTCATCAGCCGCTGCTTCCAGCCTTCCGGGATCGGGCTCTCCTTGGTGAGCAGCGGCCGAGTCCCGAACTGGAAGACGATCTGGCCGAGCTCGGGATTGTCGATCCAATTCTCCCATTCCTTCAGGTTCCAGACCCCGCCGGCCATCACGATCGGGACGCTGTCGGGGATTCCCCCCTCGCGCATCGTCTCGCGAAGCTCCTTGACGCGGGGATAGGGGTCCTGGGGCTTCAAGGGGTCCTCGGCGTTGGAGAGGCCGTTATGCCCTCCCGCGAGCCAGGGGTCCTCGTAGACGACCGCGGCCAGCCATTCGGCCGCCTTGGAATAGGCCCGCTTCCACAGCGCCCGGAAAGCTCGGCCCGAGCTGATGATCGGAAGGTAGTTCACCCCGTAGGACGCGGCGATCTCGGAGAGCTTGTAAGGCATTCCGGCGCCGCAGGTGACCCCGGCGACCAGCCCCTTGGTGCGCTCGAGCACGCCGTGGAGGACTCGCTGGGCGCCGCCCATCTCCCAAAGCACGTTGATGTTGATCGCGCCCTGGCCGCCGGCGATGTCATAGGCCTTCTGGACCTGAGCGACGGCGCCGTCGATCGCATATTGGACCAGCTCCTCGTGGCGCTCGCGGCGGGTCAGAGCGTGGTAGACCTGGGGGATGATCCGGCCTTCCGGGTCGTAGCTGTCGGCGTTGACCGCCGAGACGGTGCCGATCCCGCCGGCGGCCGCCCAGGCGCCCGAGCTGGCATGGTTGGTGGCCGACACGCCCTTGCCGCCCTCGACCAGCGGCCACACCTCGCGGCCGCCGTAGAGGATCGGCTTCAAACCCTTGAACACAGGCATCTCCAAAAAACGAAAGCGGCTATACGCCTGATCCCGGCCAAAAGCGCCAAGAGATTCATATCATAGATCAGTGAACGCTCCGGGACGGGAAATGGCTTCCTCATACAGCCGGGCATAACGCGCGATCATCCTGGCCTCGTCATACTCCGCTGCGGCCCTCTCGCGGTTGGCGCGGCCGATCGCCCGCCGCAAATCGGGGCGCTCGGCCAGAGAGTCAAGCGCGGCGGCGAAGGCGGCCTCGTCCGAGGCCTCGACGATCAGCGGCCGGTTGTCGTCCGCGACCATCCGGGCGACGTCGCCGACCGCGGTCGCCACCGCCGGCAGCCCGGCCGCCATCGCCTCGACCAGCGAGATCGGGAATTGCTCGCTGTCGGACGACAAGGCGAAGATGTCGAAGCGGCCGATCCAGAGCGCCGGGTCGGCGAGGAAGCCCGGCATCAGCACCCGGTCGACGACTCCCAGCGACCGCGCCTCCGCGGCGATCCGCTCGCTTTCGGGCCCCGCCCCGACGATGACGAGGCGCGCCTCGCGCGACGTCATGGCGGCGAAGGCCCGGACGAGGCGCGGCAGGTTCTTGACCGGGCGAAGTCCGGCGACGGTTCCGATCACCACCCCGCCCCCACGCCCGTCGAGCCCCGGTATCTCCCGGGCGGGCGAGGCCGAGTAGCGGGCGACGTCGATGCCGTTGGCGATCCGCACGACTCTGGCCGGCGGCTGGGCCCAGGCCTTGCGAGCGACCGCCTCGAGCCGAGCGGACGGAACCACCAGAGCGTGAGCGGCGGCGAGGCCGAGCCGGCGGTAGAGGTTGCGGCGGGTCTTGAGCTCGCCCGCCTCGTCCTGGTTGAACCCGTCCTCGTGGTGGACGAGCGGCGGCAGGTTCATTCCCCTGGCGAACAAATAGCGGGCCATCACCGCGTCGAACGCGCCCCAATTATAGGTTAGGACGAGGTCGAAGCGGCGCATGTAGCGCGACAGCCGGAACAGCCGCGGAAGGCCGGGAAGACCGGCGAGCGGTGGCGCATCCACCGGAAACCCGACCTTCACCGCCGGATCGAGCGCCTTGCCGGCGCCGAGCTCCCCGGGGGCGGCCGAGATCACCTGGTGCTCGGCGGCGGCGCCGAAAGCGTTCATCAGCTGGACCGCCCTCGCCTCCTTGCCGCCGTGGCCGAAGGTGGAGTGGGCGTGGAGGATCCGCACCGGGCTCATGCCGCCCAGCATGGCAGGTCGGGACCGGTCGCGTCACCCCCTCCCCGTCACCCCGAACGCGTTTCGGGGTCCAGTCGGCCGCGTATTGGGGGGGAGCACTGGATGCTGAACAGGTTCAGCATGACGGGTCGGGGATCACTCCGCGGCCATCTGATAGGGATCGGCCGTCGCCAGCAGCCGGTCGAAGGCGTCGGCATAGGCGCCATATTCGGCGACCTGCCGCCGTCCCCAGGAAACGGGCTCCGGCGGGCGCGGCGGAGGCGGCGCGACCGGCGGTATCGAGCGCGGCCGTGCCGTCGGCCGGTCCACAACCATCTGGTGGAACCATTCGCCGGCATAGCTGCCGTCGAAGCGGTGGACCCGCGAGCCGAGCACCCGGCCCAGCGGCGTTCCGTCGAGCGCGTAGACGGTGGTCTCGAACAGGAAGCCGCGCGGCTCTCCGGCGGTGCTGTAGACATACATCGTCATACGCTGGCCCCTCATTACCCACCCGCAAGCGCATCGCTTTCCGGGCAATCCCTCGCCGAAATGTTCGCCGGTGGGGGGCCGAGGCACAAGCTCGTACAAACCCGTAGTTAACCCGATGCCGCTAAACCCCTGCCAGGACAGAGGAGCGCCGGACCCGATCGTGAAGCTGATCGTCATGAAGAAGGGCGGAGAGCCCGGGCAGGTCGCGATCAATCCCGACAAGGTGACCCATGTCCGAACGGCGTCCGGCCCGTTCACCGACATCTATTTCGGCGAGCACCGGGTCGCGGTCGAAGGCACCTTCTCGCAGGTCGTCGCCCGACTGACCGGCCAGGCCGAGGATTCGGAAGCCGCCGCCAAGAGCTGGTTCCCGGCGCGCTGACGCGCGCCGGGACCCGGGTCTAGAGGAAGAACTCGTTCGACGTCACCGGTAAGGCGTTCTGGATGCTCAGCTGGATGACGAGGTCGGCGACGCCGTCGCCGTTGACGTCGCCCTCGACGACCCAGTTGCCGCCGCTGCCGGAGGCGCGGAGCTCGCCCGCGGCTCCGCTGAACGCGTTGCTGCCGATGAAGGTGAAAGCCTGGTCCCCGCCGAGGAGGGTGTTGGCGTCGATCCGGGTGAGGTCGATCTTGTCCGTTCCCGGCGCGAAGTCGAGGATATGGTCCTTCGACGCGGCGGTCGAATCCGCCGTCGAGTCGTAGCGGAAGACGTCCGCCCCGCCCCCGCCGGCCAGCGTGTCGGCGCCGAGATTGCCGAGCAGCAGGTCGTTCTGGGCCCCGCCTTTCAGAGTGTCGTCCGACTTGCCGCCGAAGAAGCGGAACGTGCCGTCCAGCTCCAGGCTTCCGTCGACGACCATCGTCTCATAGGCCTGGAGGAGGACGCCCGA
>DASQJV010000126.1:0-13752 GCA_035630855.1 Allosphingosinicella sp.
TTCATCCATTCGCTGGGTCCGCTGCTGCGCTCCACCTGTGAGGGGCTTAGACCCTGTAAATGGTGCGTCCGTCAATCGGAAGCAACTCGGGCGCTGGGCCCGCAGTGTCGCGCGAAACGCGGAAGGGCAGCCCATCGCCCCGACCGTCGTCGGCGAGCATGTCTGGGAAGTGGCGTCCCAACCGCCCGACCGACGATTCGAGCCGGACATCGAGGAGCCGATGGACTGAAGGCGATATTGCCCCTCCTGCACCCGCCCTGCACATCTTCCCCATTCGACACCCGCGCCGCTTTGGGCTAGCGGGTCGTCGCGACAGGGACCATATCGCCGCCCATGACCGACCGCCCGAACACCCCGCTCCTCGACACCGTCGGAACGCCCGCCGAGCTCCGCCGGCTCAAGCCCGCGCAGCTTCGCCAGCTCGCCGACGAGCTTCGCGCCGAGACGATCTCGGCCGTGTCGGTCACCGGCGGGCATCTCGGCGCCGGGCTCGGGGTGGTCGAGCTGACGGCCGCGCTCCATTACGTCTTCGACACGCCCGCCGACCGGCTGATCTGGGACGTCGGCCACCAGGCCTATCCGCACAAGATACTGACCGGCCGCCGCGACCGCATCCGAACCCTTCGCCAGGGCGGCGGCCTGTCCGGCTTCACCCGGCGCAGCGAGAGCGAATACGACCCGTTTGGCGCGGCTCACAGCTCGACCTCCATCTCCGCCGCTTTGGGCTTCGCCGTCGCCAACAAGCTCGCCGGCAAGCCGGGCCGGGCGATCGCGGTGATCGGCGACGGCGCGATGTCGGCCGGAATGGCCTATGAGGCGATGAACAACGCCCAGGCCGCCGGCAACCGGCTGATCGTGATCTTGAACGACAACGACATGTCGATCGCGCCTCCGGTCGGCGGGCTCTCCCACTATCTCGCCCGCCTCGTCTCCTCGCCCAAATATCTGACCCTGCGCCATCTCGCCCAGAAGCTGGCCCGAAAGCTGCCCAAGCGGCTCCACGTCATGGCCCGGCGCTGGGAGGAATATTCGCGCGGCTTCTGGACCGGCGGCACGCTCTTCGAGGAGCTCGGCTTCTATTATGTCGGGCCGGTCGACGGCCACAATATCGAAGGGCTGGTCCAGATCCTGGAGAATGTCCGCGACGCCGACGAGGGGCCGATGCTGGTCCATGTCGTCACCAAGAAGGGCAAGGGCTACGGCCCGGCCGAGGCGGCGGCCGACAAATATCACGGGGTCCAGAAGTTCGACGTCGTCTCGGGCGAGCAGGCCAAGGCCGAGCCGGGACCGCCGAGCTACACCGCCGTCTTCGCCAAGGCGCTGACCGCCGAGGCGGAGCGCGACGAGCGTGTCGTCGCGATCACCGCGGCGATGCCGTCGGGCACCGGCCTCGACAAATTCGGAGCCCGCTTCCCGGACCGGATGTTCGACGTCGGGATCGCCGAGCAGCATGCGGTGACCTTCGCGGCCGGCCTCGCCGCCCAGGGCTACCGCCCTTTCTGCGCCATCTATTCGACCTTCCTTCAGCGCGCTTACGATCAGGTCGTCCACGACGTCGCCATCCAGAATTTGCCGGTGCGCTTCGCGATGGACCGCGCCGGCCTGGTCGGCGCCGACGGCGCCACCCATGCCGGGAGCTTCGACCTCGCCTACCTTTGCACGCTGCCCAATTTCGTCGTGATGGCGGCGGCCGACGAGGCCGAGCTGGTCCATATGACCCACACCATGGCGCTCCACGACAGCGGCCCGATCGCGCTCCGCTACCCGCGCGGCAACGGCATCGGCCTCGCCCTTCCGGAGATCCCCGAGCGGCTCGAGATCGGCAAGGGCCGGATCGTCCGCGAAGGCAAGAAGGTGGCCATCCTCTCCCTCGGCACGAGGCTCGAGGAGGCCTTGAAAGCCGCCGAAGCGCTCGAGGTCCGGGGCCTGTCGACGACGGTCGCCGACCTCCGCTTCGCCAAGCCCCTCGACGAGGCTCTGATCCGCCGGCTGCTCACCTCGCATGAAGTCGCGGTGACGGTCGAGGAAGCTTCGATCGGCGGCTTCGGCGCCCACGTCCTCACCTTGGCCAGCGACGAGGGCCTGATCGACGGCGGCCTCAAGCTGCGCACCCTCCGCCTCCCCGACCGCTTCCAGGACCAGGACAAGCCCGAGAAGCAATATGCCGAAGCCGGCCTCGACGCCGACGGAATCGTCGATACGGTGTTGAAGGCCCTGAGGCACAACAGCGCGGGAGTGGTCGAGGGCGCCCGGGCCTGATCGTGGCCGACGCGTTCGTCGCCCGTAACTCTCCGGCGCGGATCGTGCTTTGGGCTCTCGGCTCGGTCGCGCTGGCCCTGCTCTCGCTCTGGGTGGCCGGAGCATTCGGAGCGCCTCCGAGGCCCGGCAGGGAGTGGCTCGGCTGGACGGGCGCTGTCCTCTTCGCCCTCCTCGCGGCGATGTGGGCGATGCGGCTGCGGGATTCGCCGGACCAGATCGTGATCGATCGGGCGGGACTGACCTGGCGGCAATGGTCGGACGAGCACATCCCCTGGTCCGCCGTCCGCGAGATCGAGGAACGCCGCATGCGCGGCCAGACCTTTTTCGCCGTCTATCTCGACGATCCCAGGGCCAACCCTCCGACCCGCCTCCTCGGCAAGCTCGCTACCGCTCAGTCCGTGATGGGCCAGGGCCATTTCACGATGATCGTCCACGGCACCGACCGCACGGCCGAAGAGCTGCGCGAAGCATTGCGGCTCTATTGGAGCGCCTTCCGGCGCATTCGGTAATCAGCTGGGCCCGTCTCCGTTCGGGCTGAGCTTGTCGAAGCCCTCTCTTTCCTCAGGAAACAAGAAGAAAGGCCCTTCGACAGGCTCAGGGCGAACGGGCTTGGACGGATTCAATCTAATCCATCAACGCTTTAGCGCCCAAAATGCAAAAGCCGCCGGAAACCCGGCGGCTCGCAAAAATCCCTCGATCGACGGGTCCTAGAGAAGGACGGCGGCGACGATCAGGAACTGGCTGGCAAGGGCGATAACGCCCGCCGCGCCGGTCTCTACGATACGCATTTCAACTTCCTTGTAAGCGGGAGCCATTTCGCTCCCGCAACGCATCTGGCAGCAGCGCCCCTTATTCTCAACTGCAAAGGTAGACATTACAGATGCATTTTCTGCAACCGCGCCCATGTCTCGCATTGAACCGGTGCAAGCCTGATGCTAACTAGTCATCTGACTAGTCAGGAACCATGCAATGAAGAGTTGGCGGGTACAGGAAGCGAAGGCGCGTTTCAGCGAAATGCTTGATGCGTGCGTCACGGAGGGGCCGCAACTCGTCACCAAGCGAGGCGCGGAGGCGGCGGTGCTTGTGCCGGTCGACCAATGGCGGCGGATCGAGGCGGAAGGGCGGCCGACGCTGAAGGACCTGCTGCTGGCCGATGAGCCCTGCTTCGACATCCCCATTCCTCAGAGAGGTGGCGCAAGGCGTCGTCCTCCGCCGGTATTCTGAGGCGTGTATCTTCTCGATACCAACGTCGTCTCGGAGCGCCGGAAGCCCAGGCCCCACGGTGCGGTGACCGCGTGGATAGCGAAGACGCCGACTCGAGACATTCACATTTCGGCGGTGACCCTCGCGGAGATACAGGCCGGGATCGAGATCACCCGTCAGCAGGATTCCGCCAAGGCGGCCGAGCTCGAGGCCTGGCTGGATCAGGTAAGTCGCTCACCCAATATCGTTCCGATGGACGGGGAGGCGTTCCGGATCTGGGCGAGGCTCATGCATGGCCGTTCGGACGATCTGTATGAAGACGCCATGATCGCCGCGACGGCGATTCGTCATGAGCTGACGGTGGTCACGCGCAACGTGCGCGATTTCCGCCATTTCGATGTAGCCGTCCTGAATCCGTTCGCCGGCTGAGACGTGACCAAGACCCGCGCCGACCAGCTTCTCGTCGACCGCGGCCTCGCCGAGAGCCGGGCCAAGGCTCAGGCCTTGATCCTGGCGGGACTGGTGTTTTCGGGCGAGCGCAAGATCGACAAGGCGGGGCAGGCGCTCGCCGGCGACGCTCCGCTGGAGGTTCGGGGCAAGGCGCATCCCTGGGTGTCGCGGGGCGGGATCAAGCTTGCCCATGCGCTGGAGCATTTCGGCTTGGACGTGACCGGGGCGGTGGCGCTGGACGTGGGGTCGTCGACCGGGGGCTTCACCGACGTCCTGCTCCAGAAGGGGGCGTCGAAGGTGTTCGCGGTCGATGTCGGCACCAACCAGCTCGCCTGGGCGCTGCGGCAGGATCCGCGGGTCGTCGTCCATGAGAAGACCAATGCCCGCTACCTGACCGAGGCGGTGGTGACCGAGCCGATCGACATCGTCGTCTGCGACGCGAGCTTCATCTCGCTCGCCAAGGTGCTCGAAAAGGCGCTCGGCTTCGCCAGGCCCGGCGGGCGCCTGATCGCCCTGGTGAAGCCGCAGTTCGAGGCGGAGCGCGGCGAGATCGGCAAGGGCGGAGTGGTCCGCGACCCGGCCGTTCGCGAGCGGGTCTGCCGGTCCGCCGCCGAGTGGCTGCGATCGCTCGGCTGGGAGGTGGAAGGGATCGCCGAGAGCCCGATCACCGGACCGGAGGGCAATGTCGAGTATCTGCTTGCCGCGCGGCGGCCGCCGGCGCGATAGCGAGTGGGCCTCGTTCAGGCGGGCGAAAGCCGCGGCCGATAGGGCCTTTTTCCAATAGTGCCTCGCGTACAGCTGTACTTGATAGCTTGACCCCCAGCCGCTAGCGCCCCGCCTGTGCCTATGACGATCCGAAAACTCCTTGTCCTGTCGCTGCTTACTCTGGCAGCCGCCTGCGGAGGCGCGGGCGCGGAAGAGAAAGGCAAGGCCCGCCCGGCGCCGGTGGTCAAGGTCGAGCCCGCCACCACCCTCCGCTTCGTCGAGACGATCGAGGCCGTCGGCACCGCCCGCGCCAACGAGCAGGTGACCCTGTCCGCACCGGTCACCGAGCGGCTCGTCCGGCTCGGCTTCGACGACGGCGCCTTCGTCCGCCGGGGCCAGGTCGTCGCCGTTCTCGCCCAGGGGCAGGAAGCCGCCCAGCTCGCCGAGGCCCAGGCGCGCCAGCGCGAGGCGCAGCAGCAGCTCGGGCGGATCGAGACCCTCAAGAAGCGCGGCTACGCCACCCAGGCTCAGCTCGACGTTCAGAACGCGGCCGCCGCCGCGGCCCGCGCCCAGGCCTCCGAGGTCCGCGCCTCGATCGGCGAGCGGGTGATCACCGCGCCCTTCTCCGGCTATGCCTCGCTTCGCACCATCTCGCCCGGGGCGGTGGTGAACTCGGGCACTCCGATCGCGACGATCAGCGACATCTCGACGATCAAGCTCGACTTCCCGGTGCCCGAGACGGCGCTTTCGACCCTCCGCCCAGGGCTCACCATCGCGGCCATTTCGGCGGCCTATCCGGACCAGCCCTTCCGCGGGCAAATCGCCAATATCGATCCGGTCATCGACCCCAACACGCGTGCCGTCATGGTCCGCGCCCACCTCCCGAACGGCGACGGCAGGCTCAAGCCCGGAATGCTGCTGACGGTCAAGATCGAGACCTCGCCGAGGCTCGGCCTGTCGGTTCCGGAGCTGGCCGTGGTCGGAGAGGGCGACTCGCGCTACGTCTACACGATCGACGCCGGCGGGACGGCCCGGCGGACCGCGGTGCGGACCGGCCTTCGAAGCGCCGGCCGGATCGAGATACTCGAGGGGCTGAAGCCCGGCCAGAAGGTGGTGACCGAGGGCGTGGTCAAGCTGTCCGAGGGGATGAAGGTCCGCGTCGCGGGCGCCGGCAATGCCGAGCGCGGGCCGCGCGGCCAGGGACAGGGAGGCCAGGCGCGGGGCAAGGCACCATGACGATCGAGGGCGCGCCGTGAAGATATCCGATCTCTCGGTCCGCCGGCCGGTCTTCGCCGCCGTCGTGGCGATGCTGATCGCGGTCGTCGGCCTGGTCGGATTCTTCGGCCTGTCGGTCCGCGAATATCCCGATGTCGATCCGCCCGTCGTCTCGGTCCAGACCCAATATATCGGCGCCGCCGCGAGCGTCGTCGAGACCAGGGTCACCCAGGTGCTCGAGGACCAGCTTTCGGGGGTCGAGGGGCTCCAGACGATCACTTCGCGAAGCCAGGACGGCCAGTCCAACATCACCATCGAATTCTTTCCGGGCCGATCCATCGAATCGGCGGCCAACGACGTCCGCGACCGGGTCGGGGCCGCAGCCGGCAACCTTCCCGACGACGTCCGGCCGCCGGAGGTTCGCAAGGTCGACGCCGACGCCTCGCCGATCCTGTTCCTGGTCGTGTCCAAGCCGGGATGGTCGAGGCTCCAGCTCAGCGACTATGTCGACCGCAACCTGCTCGACCGCTTCTCGTCGATCGAGGGCGTCGCCCGGGTCTTCGTCGGCGGCGAGGCCCGGCCGGCGATGCGGGTGTGGATGCAGCCCGGACGCCTCGCCGCCTTCGGCCTCACCCCCGGCGACCTCGAGAGCGCGCTGAGGCGGCAGAATGTCGAGCTTCCCGCCGGCCGGCTCGAATCGGCCCAGCAGAACGTCACCCTCCGGGTCGACCGGCCGTTCCAGAACGCCCAGCAATTCGCCCAGCTCGTCGTCGGCCGGGGAACCGACGGCTATCTCGTCCGGCTGGGCGACGTCGCCCGGGTCGAGCAGGGGCCGGAAAATCCGTACAGCGCCTTCCGGCTCAACGGGCAGGAAGCGGTCGGTCTCGGCATCGTCCGCCAGTCCGGAGCCAATACCCTGGCCGTCGCCGAGGCCGCCAAGCAGGCGGCGGAGGACCTCAAGCCGACCCTTCCGGACGGGATGAACATCGTCGTCGGCTCCGACGAGAGCCTGTTCATCAGCCGGGCCATCGAGGGCGTCTGGACGACCCTCGCCGAGGCGGCGGTGCTCGTCGTCCTCGTCATCTACCTCTTCCTCGGCAACTGGCGGGCGACCCTGATCCCGGCGGTGACGGTGCCGCTCTGCCTCCTCGCCAGCTTCGCCGTGCTCTGGCTGTTCGGATTCTCGATCAACCTTCTGACGCTTCTCGCCATGGTGCTGTCGATCGGAATCGTCGTCGACGACGCCATCGTTGTGCTCGAGAACGTCTATCACCGGATCGAGGAAGGCGAGCCGCCGCTCGCCGCCGCCTATGAGGGGACGAGGCAGGTCGGCTTCGCCATCCTTTCGACGACGATGGTCGTGTGCGCGGTGTTCGTGCCGATCATGTTCATCGCCGGCCAGACCGGCCTTCTGTTCCGCGAGCTGGCCGCGGCGATGATCGGCGCCGTCGCTTTCTCGGGCTTCCTGGCGCTCAGCCTCGCTCCAATGCTGTGCTCGAAGCTGCTCAGATATCAGGAGCGCGGCCGCTTCGCGCGCTGGGTCGACGACCGCTTCCGCCGACTCGAAGGCTTCTACTCGCGCCGGCTGGACTGGGTGATCCTGAAGCCGCTGATCCCGCTGGCCGTCGTCGGCATCTTCCTGGCCGGAGCGGCCGCCCTCTTCATGACTCTCCGCTCCGAGCTCGTCCCGGCCGAGGACGTCGGGATCCTCTCCGCCACCGTCAACGCTCCGGAGGGCACCGGCTACGCCCAGATGGACCGCTACATGATCGACGCCCAGGGCAAGCTGCTTCCGCTCGTCGATAAGGGCGCGATCCGGGCGATCATCACCCGCACCCCCGGCGGATTCGGCGCCAGCGACGACTTCAACAGCGGCAATTTCGTCATCTTCCTGAAGCCCTGGGAGGAGCGCGAGAAGACCACCCAGGACGTCGTCCAGGAGGTCAACAAGCGGCTCGGCCAGATGCCCGCGGTCCGCGGCAACGCCCAGGTCCGCTCCTCGATCGGAGGCCGCGGCCGGGGCCAGCCGGTGAGCTTCGTCATCGCCGGCTCGACCTATGCCGAGCTCGCCCGGGCCCGCGACCGCATCCTGGCGGCGGCGGCCGCCAATCCCGGGATCGTCAACCTCGATTCCGACTATAAGGAGACCAAGCCCCAGCTGAGGATCCTGGTCGACACCGCCCGCGCCGGCGATCTCGGGGTCTCGGTCGAGGACGTCTCCAACGCCCTCCAGTCGCTGCTCGGCTCGCGCCGGGTCTCGACCTATGTCGACCGCGGCGAGGAATATCGGGTGATCGTCCAGGCCGAGGCCGGCAACCGGGCCGCCGAGTCGGACCTTCAGACCATCCACGTCCGAAGCCAGTCGGGCGCCGTGGTTCCGCTCGCCAATCTCGTCACGGTCATCGACCAGGCCGGCGCCCGCGATCTCGGCCGGTACAACAAGATGCGCGCCATCACTTTGTCCGGCGGCCTCGCCCCCGGCTATTCGCTCGGCGAGGCGCTCGAGTTCCTCGAGGCCCAGGCCGCCCAATCGCCGGAGGTCATCGCGGTCGGCTATCGCGGCGAGAGCCAGGCCTTCAGGGAAGCCGGAGGCTCGATCTGGCTGGTCTTCGGACTGACCATCCTCATCATCTATCTCCTGCTCGCCGCCCAGTTCGAGAGCTTCGTCCATCCCGCCGTGATCATCACCACGGTGCCGCTGGCGGTGGCCGGCGGCGGCATCGGCCTCGCCCTGATGGGCCAGACGCTCAACCTCTACAGCCAGGTCGGACTCGTCATGCTGGTCGGCCTCGCCGCCAAGAACGGCATCCTGATCGTCGAGTTCGCCAACCAGCTTCGCGACCAGGGCCGCGACATCGGCCAGGCGATACGCGAGGCCTCGGCCAGGCGGCTTCGGCCGATCCTGATGACGTCGATCGCCACCGTCGCGGGCGCGGTTCCGCTGATGCTGGCGAGCGGCGCCGGCGCCGCCGCGCGGACCGCCATCGGCGTGGTCATCGTCTGGGGCGTGTCGATCTCGACCCTGATCACCCTCTTCCTGATCCCGCTCCTCTATTCGCGCCTCGCCCGCTACACCGGATCGCCGCTGGCGGTGACGAGGAAGCTCGAGGAGCAGCTGAAGCATCCGCCCGCCGCCCAGCCGGCGCCGGCGGAATGAGGAGCCCGTCGCTCCGCTCCTCGCATTGACGGAGATCTTATGACCGCTCTCGCCTCAAGGTCGCAGCTGAGGATGTCCTTCCTGCGCTACGCCCTGTTCACGGTGCCGCTCGTGCTCCTGCTCGGCACCGTCTCCGGCCGGGTCGCCAATTCGGGCTATGGCAACGCCTGGTTCGACGCCCTCCAGAAACCGGCGATCATGCCCCCCGGATGGGTGTTCGGAGCCGCCTGGACCACGCTCTACATCCTCCTCGGCCTTGCGGCGGCCCTGATCCTGCACGCCCGAGGCGCCCGCGGCCGCCCCCTCGCCTTGGGTCTCTTCGCCCTCCAGCTGCTGCTCAACTACGCCTGGTCGCCCATCTTCTTCGCCTATCATGAGGTCGGGGCGGCGTTGTGGACGATCTTGGCGATGATCGCGATCTCGGCGGTGACGGCCGTCCTGTTCTGGCGAATCCGTCGGTCCGCGGCCTTGCTGATGCTGCCCTATCTGGCCTGGCTTTGCTTCGCGGCGACGCTCACCTGGCAGATAGGGGTCCTGAACCCCGGCGCCTCGGAGCTTGCGCCGGAAGGGTCGACTACCGATATCGCCCTCTGAGACATCATAGAGGAGGGCTTGCGATGCAGTCCGAAAACCGTCTGTTCGACGATTTCGTCAAGGTCATGAACGGCGCCGCCGGCACCATCGCCGGAATGGGCCGCGAGGCCGAGGGCGCCTTCCGCGAGCGCATGCGCGACTGGGTCGGAGGGCTCGACATGGTCTCGCGCGAGGAGTTCGAGGCGATGAAGGCGATCGCCGTCGCCGCCCGCGAGGAGAGCGCGGCGCTCAGGAGCCGGGTCGAGGCCCTGGAAGCGGCGGCGGCGGCGGCGAAGCCGAAGCGCAAGCCGGCCGGCGGGGCCGGTACGGGGCCTGTGGGCCAATAATCCACAACATATTGTGGTCGCCTGATCTGCGTTCTTGCGCCGAGGCCCGCGCGCGGGCAGATTCGCGGAACCGAAGCGGCCGGAAAGCTGAGTGATGAACGTGGACGAATTCGAGCTGGAGCGCGAGCCGGGCGGCCCGATCGACATGCTCGAACATTATTTCACCGCGCACGGCTGGGCCAGCGAGCGCGGCGAGGACGAGATCGTCGCCAATTTCCAAGGCAGCTGGGCGCAATATGAGCTCCGCGCCGTCTGGCGCGACGAGGATCATGTCCTCCAGTTCCTCGCCCTTCCCGACATCCGGGTCGCCCAGGACAAGCGCGGCGCCGTCTACGAGACGATCGGCCTGATCAACGAGCAGCTCTGGATCGGCCATTTCGAGCTCTGGGCCTCGTCCGGCCTCGTCCTCTTCCGCCATGCCACCCTGCTCGAAGGCGAGGAGGGCGGAGTCCTGACCCTCCAGCACGCCGAGACCCTGGTCGAGGCGGCGATCGAGGAATGCGAGCGCTTCTACCCGGTGTTCCAGTTCGTCCTCTGGGCCGGCAAGACTCCCCAGGAGGCGATCGCCGCGGCCCTCATCGAGACCCAGGGCGAAGCCTAGGATCGATCCGGCTCCGCCAGGACGCGAAAGGGCCGGATGAAAGCGATTGCAGACCCGGAAAATGCCCTCGGCCGAGGACTGGCTTCGATCCGGAGCCAGTTCCAGATTCCGGAGAGCTTCCCGGAGCCCGTGCTGGCGGCGGCGGAGAAAGCCTCGGAACGGGCCCCGAGCGAGCATTCGGACCGCACGGACCGGCCTTTCGTCACGCTCGACCCCGCATCCTCGACCGATCTCGATCAGGCCTTCGCCATCGAGCGCAGCGGCGCCGATTTGCTGCTCCATTATGCGATCGCCGACGTCGCCTGGTTCGTCGAGGACGGCGACCCGGTCGACGTGGAGGCGTGGAAGCGGGGCACGACGCAATATCTGCCGGACGGAAAGGCGGGCCTCTATCCGCCGGTGCTGAGCGAGGGCGCCGCGAGCCTGCTCCCGGGCGGCCCGCGGCCCGCGGTGATCTTCACGGTGAGAGTGGCGCCGGACGGGGCGGCCGGGCTCGACTCGGTCGAGCGGGCGATCGTCCGCAACCGGGCCAAGCTCGCCTATGACAGCGTCCGACCCACCGATCTGCCGCCGGACTTCGCCGAGCTCGCCCGCCGGATCCAGGGCGCCGAGGCGGCGCGCGGCGCGGCGCGGGTCAATCCGCCGGCGCAGGAGATCGCCGCCCTCGGCGACGGCCGCTACGAGCTTGTGTTCCGGCCGCCGCTCGAGTCCGAGGTGCGCAACGCGGCTTTGTCCCTGGCGACGAACCTCGCCGTCGCCGATCTGCTCCAGGCCCACGGCACCGGCCTGTTCCGGGTCATGGCCGAGCCGGACGACCGCGCCGTCAACCGCCTCCGCCACACCGCGAGGGGCCTCGGGCTCCAATGGCCGGCCCAAGCGAGCCTCGCCGATCTCGAACGGAGACTCGATCCGGCCGATCCCAGGCAGGCCACCTTCATGCTCGCGGTCCAGCGTTCCAGCCAGGGGGCCGGCTACGTGCCGTACCGGAAAGGCGAGCGGCCCTGGCACGCCGCGGTGGCCGCCACCTACGCCCACGCGACGGCGCCGCTTCGCCGCCTGGCGGACCGCTATGTCGTGCGGGCGGCCCTCGCGCTCGCCAACGGCCGGCCGGTCCCGGCGGCCGTGTCCGAGGCCTTCGAGAAGCTGCCGACGGTGATGGCGCGGGCCGACGCCCTCGGCTCCCGGATCCAGCGCGCCGCCGTCGATCTTGCCGAGTCGGTGATCCTCCAGGGACGCGAGGGCGAGACATTCGCCGCGATCGTCACCGAGGTCGACCACAAGGGAGCGCGGATGCAATTGTGCGATCTTCCCGTGGTCGCCCGGCTGGCCGTCCCGGACATCGAACCCGGCGCCAGCCTGCACGTAACCCTGGTCGAGGCCGATCCGGACCTGCGGACGGTCGCCTTTCGTCCGGCGAATCGGAGCGAACATGACTGATCTCCTCCTCCCCGGCCCGCTCTTCATGATCGGCTGCGGCAACATGGCCGGAGCGATGCTCCAAGGCTGGCTCGCGGCCGGCGCCGACCCGCGCCTGATCACCGTCGTCCGACCCAGCGGCCGGGCTCCGGCGCCCGGAATCCGCACCCTCACCGAGCTTCCCGAGGACGAAGTTCCGGCGCTCGTCCTCCTCGGGTTCAAGCCGCAGAAGCTGGCGGAGGTCGCTCCGCTGGTGGCGCCCGCGCTGGAGCGTGAGACGATCCTCGTCTCCATCCTCGCCGGAACCACCCTCGCCACCCTTCGCGGCCACTTCCCGGACCCGCGGACGATCGTGAAGGCCATGCCGAACCTTCCGGTCGCCCTCCGCCAGGGGGTGACGGACCTGCTCGCCGACGACGCCGGCGACGAGAGCGCCAAGGCGGAGGTCGAGCGCCTGATGCGCGCGCTGGGCCATGTCGAATGGTTCGAGGACGAGACCCTCTTTGCCGTCGCCGGCGCCCTCACCGCCGCCGCTCCGGCCTTCCTCTACCGCTTCCTCGACGCGCTGTCGGCGGCGGGGGAAGCGCTCGGCCTTCCGGCGGAGCAGGCCGCCCGGCTGGCCGCGACGATGGCCGAGGGCGCGAGCGCGCTCGCCGCCCGGTCGGACGCCAGCCCCAAGGAGCTTGCCCGGCGCGTCGCCAGCCCCGGCGGGACCACCGAGGCCGGGCTCGCCGTGCTGGACGGCGAGGACTCGCTCAATGCGCTGGTCCTCCGAACGCTCGAGGCTTCGCGCCGGCGGAGCCGGGAAATGGCGGCCGGGGCCGGCTAAACGCCGGATGAACGGGACGTAGTTTTGGGTTCATGCAACGCGGATTAAGCTCATCTCGTTGTTGCGGGCGCCCGCGATTGGGAGCGGGCGCTCCAGTCGAGGAGAGACGAGTATGCGTATGTTTGTTCTGGGCGCCGCCCTCGCCGCCGCGGTCGCGATTCCGGCGACCGGCGCTTCCGCGCAGCGTTACGGCGGCGGCTATTACGGCAACGGCTATGCCTATGGCTACGGCCACCGCAACCGCGAGGTGCGCGACGAGATGCGCGAGTGCCGCCGCGAGCTTCGCCGCGCCGACAGCCGCCGCGAATATCAGCGCGAGCTTCGCGAATGCCGTCGCGAGCTCGCCGAAGCCCGCCGGCACGGCCGCTATTACCGCTACGACACCGGCTACGACCGCCGCTACCGCGGCTGGTGACACCGGACGGCCGTCGCCTCGCCCGGGGCGGCGGCCGTTCAGTCGGGCGTGAGGTCGAGCGCGGCGCGGTAGCTTCCGTCCATCAGGAACGGCACCGAGCTGTGGCCGTGGGCGATCTTCCAGCCTCCGCCCTCGCGCCGGAAGGCGAGCGTGGAGCGAATCCACATGTCGACCCGGCGCCCGCCCTTCAGCGTGCCGTGGAGCCGGTTTAGGCTCCGGCACCAGCCGATGTCGCCCACGGCCTCGATGTGAAGGTGGCGCATCTCGATCCCGACCGGCCCCTCCCAGCCCGACAGCCAGGCGGCGAGACCGGCCTCGTCACGGGCGGCTCCGGGCCCGAGCGCCAGCGGCGGCGCGAGCTCGAAGGCGACCACGTCCGCGGCCAGGGTCGCCACCGCCCGCCGCGCATCCTTCTCACGGATCGCCTCGCACCGCTCCTCGATCAGGGCGCGGATCTCCGCCTGGTCCTCGTCCATCGCGCTTCCCTTCGCGGACCGGCACCGGCCGGACGGTCGGTGCGTTGTCCCAAGCGAGAAAATCCGCAGGCGCCCCGTCTTCGTCAAGGAGGAGGATCATGCCCTC
>DASQJV010000127.1:0-5196 GCA_035630855.1 Allosphingosinicella sp.
CGATTCTCGTCTTCCTCAGCCCTTCCGGAATGCGACTGCTTCATCTCCCATGCCTCTGAGGACAAGGAAGGCTTCGTTCGTGCTTTGGCCGCCGCTCTCCAACAGCGGGGAGTTACCTTTTTCTACGACGAGATCAGCATCGCCTGGGGAGATTCGCTGCGCCGCCGCATCGACGAGGGCTTGGCGCGCTCGAAATTCGGTGTGGTGGTGCTTTCAGAGGCCTTCTTTCGGAAGGAGTGGCCTCAGCGGGAACTCGACGGGCTGGTTCAGATGGAGATGCTGGGGCGATCCAAGATCCTCCCCATCTGGCACAAGGTCTCGAAAGACGAGGTCGCGGCATTCAGTCCTATGCTTGCGGACAAAGCGGCCCTCAACACTTCGGATTTTACAGCCGACGAGATTGCGGAAAAATTGGCGCAAATAAGCCGCTGAGGCCCCGCCTCAGCCGGGACCCTTGTGCCACCGCCCAAGCTCCATCCACCGCAGCAGGGGCTTGAGAGGCAATATCCAGACGATCCCCGCCACGACGAAGAACAGGGCCTTCAGCGGCCAGGGCAGCTCCGGCAGAGCCTCCGCGACGGTCACCACCGCGAACCCCCACCCGGCGATCAGAAGCAGCAGCAGGAGCATTCCCGCGGGCTTGCGCCAGCTCGGCCTGGGGGCGTTCACCGGCAGTCGATCCATTCGCCGGGGGTGGCGATGGCGTCGAGGGGGACGTCCCAGGGGTCGGCGGGGATCGGGTCGGGGAGGATCTGCTCCTCCCAGGCGAGGCCGAGGGTGAAGACCCGGCCGCCCTCGCGCAGATGCGACAGCGCCCGGTCGTAATGGCCCTTGCCGTGGCCGATCCGCGTGCCGTGGCGGTCGGCGGCGACCAGCGGCACGAGGACGACGTCCGGGGCGAGCGCCTCCGCGGCGCCGGAGGGCTGGAGCACGCCCCAAGGGCTGGGCTCGACCGCGGGCGCCTCGCGGAACAGCATGCGGGAGTCGCGGTCCAGGAACCAGGGGAGGGCGGCGCGCTGGCCGTCGCCGAGCCGCTCCAGGATGGGATAAGGGCTTATCTCGTCCTTCAGCGGATGGTAGCCGCCGACGATCACGGCGCCGATCAGCCTCGGAAGGACGATCCCGGCGAGCTTGCGCTCGAGCTCGGCCCGAACCTCCGGCGCCAGCGAGGCGGCATAAGCGCGCCGCCGGGCCAGCGCCTCGCGGCGAAGCTCGATCTTGTCGGGAGGGGAGGGTGACGGGACCACCATGGCCGTTTGCTTGAATATCCTCTGACGCGTCAACGTCAGTGTGGGAACCCTATGTGCCGGACCAGGGCCCGACCAGGGAGAGTCCCCGAGGATGCTTATCGCCCAGGGATGTTCTAGAAGCTCGTACCGGGCAGTACCCGTCCAGGCCTATTTAGGGTGGGGAAGGGCCACTGACAACGGGCTTGGGCCCATCGCCGGGGCCGGGTCGCCGTCATCCCGGACCAAGCCCGGGATGACGTAACCTCAGGAAGCGCCGGCCCTTCTCTCGAGCTGCTCCGCCAGCCTTTCGACCCGTCCGGCGAGGCGCTCCAGGGCGTCGGCGACGGCGGGATCGGGTTCCGCGCGGGGGGCCGGGGGCTGGCCGGAGCGGTGCTCCTTCAATTCGTCGGCGAGGAGCAGTGAGGCGAAGAGCAGCTGCCTCGCCTCGCTGAGGCTGCCCAGCGCCGAGGCGGCGTCCTGGGCCTTGGAATCGACGATCGCGGCGACCGAGCGGAGATGCGCCTCCTCGCCGTCGCGGCAGGCGACCGAATATTTGCGCTGGGCGATCTCGACCTCGACCGACGCCATCAGCGCGCCTCCGCGGCGTCGATCAGCCCGTCGAGCTGGGCGAGCGCGTCGCGGACCCGGCCGCGAAGCTGGTCATGGGCTTGGCGAAGGGCGCCGTCGGCGGAGTCGGACGAAGCCGATGCCCGGTCGGCCGCGCTCTCGATGCGAGCAAGGGCGCGTTCGATGCGTCCGATCGCCTGTTCCACCCTGTCCTGCCCCATCGGCGCCGCATAGCACGGCCACACCGGTTTTGAAAACAGCGGGCCTGCGGTTGACGGGCGCGCCTCCGCCGATAAAGGAGCGCTCTGCCGGAGCCTCCTTCCGACTCTCCTCGCGCCCCGCCGGGCGCCGCCACTTGGGAAAGTGCATGGCCGCCGATCCGAGATTGCTCGCCAACGCCATTCGCGCGCTGTCCATGGACGCCGTCCAGGCCGCCAATTCGGGCCATCCGGGGATGCCGATGGGAATGGCCGACGTCGCCACCATCCTGTTCACCGAATATCTGAAGCACGACCCCGCCGATCCGGCCTGGCACGATCGCGACCGCTTCGTCCTCTCCGCCGGCCACGGCTCGATGCTGATCTATTCGCTCCTCCACCTGACCGGCTACGCCCACCCGACGATCGCGGAGATCGCAAACTTCCGCCAGCTCGGAAGCCCCTGCGCGGGGCATCCGGAGAATTTCATGCTGGACGGGGTGGAGGCGACGACCGGTCCGCTCGGCCAGGGCCTCGCCATGGCGGTCGGGATGGCGGTCGCGGAGCGGCATCTCAACGCCCTCTTCGGCGACGATCTCGTCGACCACCGCACCTGGGTGGTCGCCGGCGACGGCTGCCTGATGGAGGGGATCAACCACGAGGCGGCGGGCCTCGCCGGGCATCTCGGCCTGGGGCGGCTCAACGTCTTCTGGGACGACAATCGGATCACCATCGACGGCGGCACCGGCCTGTCGCGCTCGGAGGACACGGTCGGCCGCTACCAGGCGAGCGGCTGGCACACCGTGTCGTGCGACGGCCACGATTTCGCCGACATCCGCCGGGCGATCGACGAGGCGCTTGCCGACCCGAGGCCGTCGCTCATCGCCTGCCGGACGATCATCGGCTGGGGCGCTCCCAACAAGCAGGGCACCGCCGCCACCCACGGCGCCGCGCTCGGCGACGAGGAGGTGGCGGCGGCGAGGAAGCAGCTGGTCTGGGACAGCGAGCCGTTCGACATCCCCGAGCCGATCCTGACCGCGTGGCGCGAGGCGGGGGGGCGCTCCCGGCAGGCGCATGAGGATTATCGCGCCCGCCTCGCGGCCAGCCCGCAGCGGGACGAATTCGTCCGGCGGATGGAGGGACGGCTGCCCGCCGATCTCGGGCTCGACGCCTGGCTCGACAGCCTCGCCGCCAACCCCCGGAAAGTCGCCACCCGCAAGGCGTCCGAGCTGGCGCTGGAGGCGATCAACTCGGCCGTGCCCGAGACGATCGGCGGGTCGGCCGACCTCACCGGCTCCAACAACACCAGGACCAAGGGCCAGGAGCCCCTGACGAAAGACGATTATTCGGGCCGCTACCTCTATTACGGGATCCGCGAGTTCGGGATGGCCGCGGCGATGAACGGAATGGCCCTGCACGGCGGCGTCATCCCCTATGGCGGGACCTTCCTGGTCTTCTCCGATTATTGCCGCCCCGCGATCCGGCTGTCGGCCTTGCAGGGGGTGCGGGTCGTCTACGTCATGACCCACGATTCGATCGGGCTCGGCGAGGACGGCCCGACCCATCAGCCGGTCGAGCATCTGACCAGCCTGAGGCTGATCCCGAACCTCGCCGTCTATCGCCCCGCGGACGCTGTCGAAACCGCCGAATGCTGGGCCCTGGCCCTGGAGCGGCGCGACGGGCCGTCGGTGCTTGCACTGACCCGCCAGAACCTGCCGCAGCTGAGGCTGGAGCCGACCGGCAATTTGAGCGCCCGGGGCGCCTACCGCCTGATTTCGGCGAGGGCGCCGCGCCGCGCGGTCCTGATCGCGACCGGCTCGGAGGTCGAGGTGGCGGCGGCGACGGCGGAAGCGCTCGAAGGGCAGGGGATCGGCGCCGACGTCGTCTCGATGCCCTGCTGGTCGCTGTTCGACGCCCAGGAGGCCGCCTACCGCTCGGATCTGCTTCCTGCCGACGTCCTCAAGGTCTCGATCGAGGCCGGGACCACGCTCGGCTGGGAGCGCTACGTGGGGCCGGACGGCCTCGCCATAGGCCTCGACCGGTTCGGCGCCTCAGCGCCGGCGGAAGACCTGTTCAAGCGCTTCGGCTTCACCGCCGAGGCGATCGTGCCGCGGATCGTCGCGGCGCTCAACAATCAAGGAGATCAATGACATGGCGACGAGAGTTGCGATCAACGGTTTCGGGCGGATCGGCCGCCTCGTGGCCCGGGCCCTGCTCCAGAAGGCCGACAGCGGGCTCGAGCTGGTCTCGATCAACGACCTCGCCGACGCCGAATCCAACGCCCTCCTGTTCAAGCGCGATTCGGTCCACGGCGCCTGGCCGGGCGAGGTCCGCGCCGACGGCAACGACCTGATCATCGACGGCCGCCGGATCCACGTCACCGCCGAGCGCGAGCCGGGCAGGCTGCCCCACGGCCCCAACGGCGTCGACCTCGTCCTGGAATGCACCGGCTTCTTCACCGACCGCGACAAGGCCGGAGCCCATCTCACCGCGGGCGCCAGGAAAGTCCTGATCTCGGCGCCCGCCAAGGGAGTCGACCTGACCGTCGTCTACGGGGTCAATCACGACCGCCTCGAGGCCGGCCACACGATCGTCTCCAACGCGTCGTGCACCACCAACTGCCTCGCCCCCGTCGCCAAGGTGATGAACGACGTGATCGGGATCGAGCGCGGGCTGATGACCACGGTCCACGCCTACACCAACGATCAGAAGATCCTCGACCAGATCCATAGCGACAAGCGCCGCGCCCGGGCCGCCGCCATGTCGATGATCCCGACCACCACCGGCGCCGCCCGCGCCGTCGGCGAGGTGCTTCCCGAGCTCAAGGGCAAGCTGGACGGCTCGGCGATCCGCGTGCCGACGCCCAATGTCAGCATCGTCGATCTTACCTTCACCCCGGGCCGCGAGACCTCGCTCGACGAGGTCAACGGCGCGCTCAGGGCGGCGGCGGAGAGCGGCCCACTGAAGGGCATCCTCGCCTATAGCGAGGAGCCTCTGGTCTCGATCGACTACAACCACAATCCGGCGAGCTCGACCGTCGACAGCCTCGAGACCGCGGTGCTCGAAGGCAAGCTCGCCCGCGTGGTCTCGTGGTACGACAACGAGTGGGGCTTCTCGAACCGGATGATCGACACCGCCGGGGTGATGGCGAAGCTTCTCTGAACCGCAGTCGGGAACATCAATCCATTTCGTCATCCCCGCTT
>DASQJV010000128.1:0-3009 GCA_035630855.1 Allosphingosinicella sp.
CTTCGGCGAGCCCGGGGCGATCGGAAAACGGCCCGGCCGAGCGTGAAGCGGCGGTCGCGGGAGAAGAGCGGATCTGCGCTTCCAAGCACCGCGAGCTGCAGGTCAATCGCGCCGGCGAGCGTAAATTGTTCGGCAAGAAGGCGCGCAAGGCGTTCCTCGAATGGTTCGCGGCAACCGGGAACGTGGCGTGGTCGGCGCAGAAGGTCGGATTCAGCGACAAGACGGTGTGGAGGCACCGGATGAACGACCCGCGCTTCGCCGAGGCGTTCGACCGGGCGTTCGAGCAGAGCGTGATGCGCAACAAGGCGCGGATGCTGGAGCGCAAGGCGAAGGAGAGGCCGATCGGGATCGACGGCTCGGTGGGCGAGGCGGAGCTCGGCGAGTGCGACCTCGAAAAGGCCTGGCCGCTGATCGTCGAGATCGAGCGCGCCAAGTCGAGGAACGGCGGCGGCGGCGCTCCGATCGGCCGGCCGCGCAATCGCGGACGGGCGCCCCGGGCCGCGTCCAACGCCGAGGTCCGCAAGGAGATCGAGAAAAGGCTCCGGGCGTTCGGCCGGCGGATGAGGGCGCAAGGGAAGGAACCTCCCGCCTGGCTTCCGCCGGTGGAGAAGCGCAAGAGCGCGAAGAAGCGGGACGGCCGCGAATGACCGTCCCGATCGACAAAGCGGATTTCGCCGACCTGCTGGAGCGGGCGGCCTGGACCTTTTCCGACGAGGAGTGGGCGTGGTTCGTGAAGGGGCTGCCGCCGCCGGTGCTTCGGCGGATGTTCGAGGAATTCTTCCACTGGCAGGCGCATGAGGGACAGGGCGAGCCCGAGGGCGAGTGGCGGATCTGGTTCCTTCGCGCCGGGCGCGGCTTCGGCAAGACGATGGCGGGGGCGCATTGGGTGCTCGACCGGGCTCGGGAGGCGCCCCGCGCGCGGATCGCGCTGGTCGGCGGATCGGCCGACGAGGTGCGCAAGGTGATGATCGAGGGCCCCGGCGGGCTGCTCGCCCAGGCCCGGTCGGGCGAGCAGCCGGCCTGGCACCCGACCGAGGGCGTGGTGCGCTTCGAGTCGGGGGCCGAGGGGTTCGTCTATTCCGCGCGGGCGCCGGAGAAATTGCGCGGGCCCGAGCATGATTACGCCTGGTGCGACGAGCTCGCCAAATGGCCGCGCGGGGAGATCGCCTGGGACAATCTCCAAATGGGGATGAGGCGGGGCGAGCGGCCTCGGCTGATCGTGACGACGACCCCGCGGCCGACGGCGCTGGTGCGGCGGGTGCGGGCGCTGGCCGGGGCGGTGGAGACGACCGGCCGGACGGCGGACAATATCCATTCGGCCGAAGCCTTCCGGGCGTGGGCGGCGGAGACCTATGGCAAGTCCCGGCTCGGGCGGCAGGAGCTGGACGGGGAGCTGTTCGAGGAGGTCGAGGGGGCGCTGTGGACCCGGGAGACGATCGAGGCGGCGAGGCGGAGCGGGCCGCCGCCGCGATGGAAGCGGATCGTCGTCGGAGTCGACCCGCCGGTCAAGGCGGACGGCGACGCCTGCGGGATCGTCGTCTGCGCGCTGGGCGAGGACGATATCGCCTATGTGGTCGCCGACTGCACGGTGGCGGGCGAGCGGCCGGAAGGCTGGGCCCGCGCGGTGACCCGGGCGGCCGACGCCTGGGGCGCGGACCGGGTCGTCGCCGAGAGGAACCAGGGCGGCGAGATGGTCGAGAGCGTTCTGAAGGGCATCGGATCGTGGCTTCCGGTCACCCTCGTCTTCGCCAAGGAGGGCAAGCCGGGGAGGGCGGAGCCGGTGGCGGTGCGGTTCGAGACCGGGCAGGCGAAGCTGGCGGGATGCTTCCCGGAGCTGGAGGACCAGCTGGCGGGGCTCACCTATGGCGGCGGCTACGAGGGACCGGGGCGCTCGCCGGACCGGGCGGACGCGATGGTCTGGGCGATGAGGGAGCTGATCCGGCCGAGGGCGGAGCCGCGGATCCGGGCGCTGTAGGGGCTCAATCCAGCTCGGCGAGGAGCTCGTTGACCCGGCGCTCGGCGTCCTTCAGCGCCTGGCCGACCGGCTTCTGGCCGGTCGAGGCGGCGGCCATCTCCTCGCCGACCAGGCCCTCGATCGCCGACTGGCGGCGGACCCGGCCGGGGAGGGGGCGGCCGATCTCGCCGAGCAGGGCGATGTCGGAGCGGTGGGGGAGGGCCTTGAACCTCGGGTCGTCGAGGACGGCCTGGAAGGCGGGGATGTGGCCGGTCCGCGCCCAGTCGTAATTGTGCGCCGCCATGAATCGGAAGAAGCGGGCGATCGCCTCCTTCTGCCTGGCGCTGCGCTCGCGCGCCGGAACGCCCCAGGCGTGGCCGCCGACATATTCGATCCTCTGCCCCCAAAGCCTCGGATAAGGGAAGACGGCATAGCTTTTGTAGAGCGGCCGGCCGGGGGTGTTCGCCTCCTTCTCGAACGAGCCGATCATCCAGGTTCCGGTCGGGTAGATTCCGCCCTCGCCGCTGACGAAGGCGGCGATCGCGGCGGGCGTGTCCATGTCCCGGGTGCCGAGCCGCTCGGCGTTGATCCTCCGGAAGAAGGCGGCGACCCTGACCCCCTCCGGGGTGGCGAGCGCGATCCGCCTCGGGCTCGGGAAGATCGCCGAGCCCTGGGCCATCATGTAGGTATATTGGTTGCGCGCCGCGTAGGCGGTGTCGCCGACATTGCTCTGGATCAGATAGGGCTTGCCGGTCCGGGCCTGGAACTGGCGGGCCTGGGCGATCAGCTCCCCGGCCGAATTGGGGAGCACCGGCCGGCCGTCGCGGATCAGCCCGGCCTTGGCGAACAAGGCGGTGTTGACGTGGAACAGGCCGCCGTGGGTGTCCCAGGGCAGGCCGTAGACCCGGCCGCCGACGGTCACCGCCTGCCGGCTCGCCTCGGTGAAGCTGGCCGGCGCGACCCCGGCCCGGGCCAGATAGGGCTCGACCGGCTCGAGCAGCCCTTCGGCGGCGTAATCGGAAAGGACTCCGGTGTGCATCGTCACCAGGTCGGGC
>DASQJV010000129.1:0-4298 GCA_035630855.1 Allosphingosinicella sp.
CTCGCCCGCAACACGATCAGGCTCGGCCTGATGGACGAGGAGAGGCGGACCAGCGTCAACCTCGCCGCCTGCATTCATGAAGTGCGCGACCGGATCGCCTTCATTAATACCGGCTTTCTCGACCGCACCGGCGACGAGATCCACACGGCGATGCGGCTCGGCCCGGTGATCCGCAAAAGCGAAATGAAGGCCTCTGCGTGGCTCAAGACCTATGAGGACAATAATGTCGATGTCGGCCTCGCCTGCGGCTTTGCCGGCCGCGCCCAGATCGGCAAGGGCATGTGGGCGATGCCGGACCTGATGGCCGACATGCTCGCCCAGAAAATCGCCCATCCCCTCGCCGGGGCGAGCACCGCCTGGGTCCCCTCCCCCACCGCCGCCACCCTCCACGCAATCCATTACCACCGGGTCGACGTGGCGCAGCGCCAGCGCGAGCTGGCGGGACGCGCCCCCGCGTCCCTGCGCGGGCTGCTCCGGGTCCCGGTCGCCGCTGAGCGCCCCTCTCCCGAAGCGATCGCCGAGGAACTCGACAACAACGTCCAGGGCATATTGGGCTATGTGGTGCGCTGGATCGACCAGGGCGTCGGCTGCTCGAAGGTGCCCGACGTCCACGACGTCGGCCTGATGGAGGACCGGGCGACCTGCCGGATCTCGAGCCAGCATGTCGCCAACTGGCTGCTTCACGGCCTCCTCGACCGCGATCAGGTGGAGTCGGCGCTGGAGCGGATGGCGGCGGTGGTCGACCGGCAGAACCGTGGCGATCCCTATTACCGGCCGATGGCTCCGGACACCGGCGCCAGCATCGCCTTCCGGGCGGCCCGGGCGCTCATCCTGGAGGGCGCCGCGCAGCCGTCCGGCTATACCGAGCCTCTTCTCCATGCCCACCGGCTCGAGCTGAAGCGCCGGGCCTCCGCCTGACCGCCGCGGACTGCTCGAACCACGGCCCGGCCCGGCGAAGCCGTTCGGCCGCGGCCGCGGCGAGGGCGCTGACCGGTCCGGAGGTCTCCGCCGCCGCCCGTTCGTACGAGGCGATCCGGGCCTCGGGCTCGCCGGCGGAATCGGCCCTGGCCCTCCACGCCGCGAAGCGGATCCGGTCGCTCGGGTGGCGGTCGGCGAAACGGTCGATCAGCTCGACCGAATTGCCGCCGCCGATATGCCCGGCCAGCCTGACCAGAGTCTCGAGCCCCGAGGCGTTGATCACCCGAGCGACGGTCGAGCGCCCGGTGTCGAAGCTGTATTGCTCGCGAAACTCGCTGGCCGGCGAAAGCGCCAGGATGTTGAGCGAGACCGACAGGTCATCGGGCGGAAGCTGGGCGTGGATGTCGAGATTCTTCCGGTAGAGCAGGACCTTGCCCGGCGACAGCCGGCTGCGCTCGACGAACCTCAATTCCGCGCCTTCGCCGGGCACTCCGGCGACCCGCTCATAATCATATTCGTAATGGTCGCTCCAATAGCCGGAGCCGAGATAGCCGACGGTCAGGAAGCTGAAATTATGGTCGTGCGGGAGGCCGTAGAAGAACGGGTCCCGGCCGCTGTTGACCATGACCCCGTCGCCCTCCGCCGGCCAGAAGTTGGCGCGCAGGAGGAACTTCCTCGACACGCCGTGGAGCAGGATCACCTGGGAGCTGTAGTGATTGCGCTCGCTCTGAGTCGAGCAATGCCGCTTGAGCTCCTCGATGACGAGGTCGCCGAGGAAGCGGCGATTGTTGGCCAGCCGGCGCAGGGCCGGACCGAAGACGGCCATCGACTCCTCGTCCGAAGGGTCGAATCCACCGGTCTCCAATATCTCGACGAGGTCGCCGAGCTCGATCTGCCGGTCGCATTCCGATTCGATCAGGCGTGGCATGGCGCCGCCTCCCGATCCGGTTCCGCCTCGGCGAAGAACAAAGCGAGCGTCGAGCGGGCGGCGGAGCGCACCTCGGGATGCGGATCCCGCTCGGCCATGTCGCGAAGGCACGGCAGGGCCTGCTCGGCGTCGAGCGCCAGAAACTCGCGCATGGCGTGCCAGCGGTCGAAGAAATGGGCGCCGTTCGCCATCTCGCGAAACAGCGGAGCGGCATCCTGGCGATCCAGGGTCCGGAGCAGCGAGAGCATCAACTGGATCCGGGAGCTCAGCTCGTCGCTGCTGCTGGCGCCGGCGAAGCGCATCGTGTGCGAATCGTATTCGACCGCCAGCGGCGCCGAGCCCGTGGGCGTGCTCGCCTGCAGGTAGACGATGTCGGACCGCGCATGTTCGATGACGAAACCGTGCCGGCGCCCGTCCAGCTCGAGCAGGTCGCCGTCGAGCACGGCCCTGCGCTCGACCAGCCGGCACGATCCGCTCGTCTCGGCGCTGAAGCCCGGGGCGATATCCGGGGCCTCCCAGAGCGACAGCACCGCCTCGCCGCCCCGAAGGAATCGGTAGACGGACCGGCGCCCGGTGAAGGCGATCGAGGCGGATCCGGTCCGGCCCAGCCGCTTTTCCGCGATCGCGGTGACGCTTGCGATCGACAAATAGACCGACAGCGACGGCCGGTCGACGAGCAGTAGGCCGGCCTGGATCTCGCTGAGCGCGTTCCGCATCGGCGGTCGGAAATAGGGGTCTTCGAGGGCGGCCCCGACCATCAGGTCGAGGCAATCCCCGATGGCGTCCTCGTCCTGCAGGAACGTCCGGGCGGCGGCGAGCAGCGGCTCGGGATCGCGGCGGTCCGCCGAGTCGGCGAGCCGCTCCAGGGCGGCGAACGGCGGCAGGCTTCGCAGCCGCCGGCGAACCTCCTCGAGACGGGCGAGGGTCGCCGACTGCCGCTCCTCGTCGGCGAACCAGTCCGCCAGCGCTTGACCAATGATCATCGGATTCGTCCTTTTCGGGTCGCGGGGAGCGGCCCAAGTCCCGCCCCCCGCTCGCTCAACCGCCGGAAACCAGGGCGATCACCACGGCGACGCAGGCGCTTCCGCCGACCTCCTTCTGTCTCAGCGATCCGTGGATTCCGACGCCCGTCCTCAGATGGGGCACCATGGCGATATCGATCTTCTTCATTGCTCTGCTCCTTCGCTGTGACGGCGCCGGAGCGGCAAGTGACGTTATCGGGAGCGTCCGCGCCCGAATTGTTCATTTCCCCTCCAGCCCCTCCGATCAGTCCCGAAGCGAGCGGGATTCCTGTTTCAGAAGTTCAAATTATGTTGTGGATATTTCGGGGAAAACTTGGTTCAGACCGACTCGCTGTCCGCCAGGTTTTCTTCTTCATAGGCCCGGCGCAGGCTCTCGAGGCGGCGCTGCTCGTTCCTGATCCGGAGGAGCGAGCGGAACTGGAACGCGATGATCAGTCCGAAGAGGAAGAGGGAGATCATTCCCCGGGTCGATTGCGCCCAGGTCAGAATGACCTGCCCCGGGTCGGACACGTAACCGCCGCGGACCGCACTCATCTTCGTAAGCAGCGCGACGATGACGAGCGGCGGCAGGGCGATGATGCTGAGGGTCACCCGTCGACGATTTGCGCGGGCGCTTCGCAGGCTGCTCTCGATGAAGCCCTGGCGGTCGGTCGTGTCGAGCGTGCTGGCCATCTGGCGCAGCCTTCGCCGCTGCCAGGTCAGCCATACCGTCGCCACCAGGAGCAAGACCGCGGCGACGGTCGTCATCGGGCCGGGCGACCCCAGCAGGAAGAACAGGGAGCCGCCGACGAGCAGGACGGCGAGAGCCCAGTCGGCATAGCCGAGCCAGCGGCCGCGGCGGCGGGCCCGGCGGGCCATCGCCTGGAATTTCTCCGCCTCCGCCGCGTCCGGCTGCTGCCAGAGCTCCGCCAGCTCCTGAAGCTCGGGATCGGTCATGACCGCCTCTCCATGATCGCGGCAAGAGTAGCCTTGGCCCGCTGGCAGCGAAGCATCACGGCGTTGGGCGATATTCCGAGGATCGTGGCCATCTCGCCGTAGCTGAATCCTTCCAGGCAGAGCACGATCGCCTCGCGCTGGGGGATCGGCAGCTGGTGGATCGATTCGACGAGGTGCTTCTTCTGGTCGTTGCGGAGCGCCAGCTCGTCGGGAAGCGCCGCCGCCGAGGCCATCTCGGTGGAGAGCTCGACCTGCCTCGGCTCGCGAGCGCGCTTGGAGACGTGGGAGATGCAGCGTTTCTGGGCGATCGAGGCGGCGAAGGTCTTCAGCGAGGCGTCGCCCCGATAATGGGAAAGCGCGACCCAGATGGCGAGAAGGATGTCCTGGATGAGCTCGTGGCGGAGGGCCGGGCTGGCCTCGTAGGACAAGGCGATGCGCGAGATCAGCCCCATGCACGAGGAGCTCACTTGCGCAAAGAGTTGCTCCTTTGAGCC
>DASQJV010000130.1:0-2724 GCA_035630855.1 Allosphingosinicella sp.
GCGTTCATGGCCGGCGGCCTCGACGTCCGGCGATGATCAGCCGGCGCCTGTTCCTCGCCGGCGCCGGAGCGCTCGCGGCGGCGCCCGCCATGGCCCGGGACGACCCGACCGTCGTCACCACCCTCGGACCGCTGAGGGGCATGCGCGAGGGCGGGCTGGAGGTCTTCCGGGGCATTCGCTACGGCCTCGCCGGGCGCTTCCAGGCGCCCAGGCCCGCTCCCCGAAGCCGCGACGTCGTCGCCGCGACCGGCTTCGGCCCCTCCGCTCCGCAACGCGGCGACCGCTACAAGCCGACCGGCGAGGACTGCCTGTTCCTCAACGTCTGGACCCCCGAGGCGCGGCCCGGCGGCAGACGGCCGGTGATGGTCTATTTCCACGGCGGCGCCTATTCGACCGGTTCCGTCGCGGATCCTCTCAACGACGGGCGATTCTTGGCGAATAATGGCGATGTCGTCGTGGTCACCGTCAACCACCGGCTCAACGCCTTCGGCTATCTCTACCTCGCCCGGCTCGACCCCCGATTCCCCGACAGCGGCAATGCCGGCCAGCTCGACCTCGTCCTCGCGCTTTCCTGGATCCGCGACAACATCGCCGCTTTCGGCGGCGATCCGTCGCGCATCCTCGTCTTCGGCCAGTCGGGAGGGGGCGCCAAGATCGCCACCCTGATGGGCATGCCGGCGGCGAAGGGGCTGTTCCACCGCGCGATCACGATGAGCGGCCAGCAGGTCACCGCCTCGGGCCCGCTCAACGCCACCGCGAGGGCCAAGGCCTATCTCGAAGGCCTCAAGGTGAGCTCGGCCGACGAGCTTCTGGCGCTGCCGGCGGAGCGGCTGGTCGAGGGCCTCGCCGCGACCGATCCGATCCTCAGCGGCTCAGTCTACATGGGGCCGGTGCTCGACATGAAGTGGCTGACCCGCCACCCCTTCTGGCCCGATCCCGATCCGCAGTCGAACGCGATCCCGATGATCCTCGGCAACACCCGCGACGAGACCCGCGCCTTCATCGACCCGGACAGCGAGAAGGTTAAAACCCTCGACTGGTCGAACCTCGCCGAGCGGATTGCGCCCGAGCTCCGGGTCGACATCCACCCCGAATGGGTGGTCGGGCAATATCGCCGCCGCTTCCCCGACTGGACGCCCGAGCGGGTCTTCTACGCCGCCACCACGGCGGGTCGGAGCTGGCCCGGGCAGGTGATCGAGGCCGAGGCCCGGGCGGCCGCCGGAGCGCCGACCTGGGTCTACCAGGTCGACTTCCAATCCCCGACCCAGCCGCGGCGGGGCGCTCCGCACACGATCGATATCGCTTTGGCCTTCGGCACCCTCGACGCCGAGGGCTCCTACACCGGCACCGGCGCCGAAGCCCGGGCGCTCAGCGCATCGATGATGAAGGCCTTCGCGGCGTTCGCGAGACGCGGCGATCCCAATGCCGGCGGCGTTCCGGACTGGCCACGCTATCGCCTGCCGCGGCGGACCACCATGGTGTGGGATATAACGAGCGCCGCCGTTTCCGATCCGAGGCGCTGGGAGCGCGAGCTTTTCGAGCGAGTCCCCTACATCCAGCCCGGAACGTAGAACCTTGACAGCCCGCCGCTATCGGGGCAGACGAATGACACCGGTTACTTAGGCAGCCGGAGGGGCGACTTCGCAGCCATAGCGGAGCGGTCCTGAGAGAGGGTAAAAGGCGCGCCAGCGCGCTCCCGGCCTCCCGAATCGCGGCTCGCGCCGCCACTTCCGCGTCGGGCTTAGACACCGGTGTCATAAGTGTGATGGTAGATGTGACGGGTGCCTGCCCGTCCAAGAGGGAGGTTCATCGACATGGCTTCGGATCGGCTTTTCGGACGGGCTCGCATTTTACGGCATATGATCGGCGCCGTTTCCGGAGGCGTGCTCGCACTGGCGCTCAGCGCTCCCGCTCACGCGCAGGATCCGACGGCGCCGGCGGCCGAAGCCGAGGCCCAGGACGAAGAGGAAGTCGCCGTTCCCGAGCCGGAGACGGGCGGCCAGACCGTCGACGCCGCCGAGGAGACCACCACCGAGGATATCGTCGTCACCGGATTCCGCCGCTCGCTCCAGTCCGCGCTCAACGTCAAGCGCAATTCGGTCGCGGCGGTCGACGCCATCGTCGCCGAGGACATCGCCAAATTCCCCGACCAGAACCTCGCGGAATCGCTCCAGCGCATCCCCGGAATCTCGATCCAGCGCGACGGCGGCGAGGGCCGGGCGATCACGGTGCGCGGGCTCGGCGCGCAGTTCACCCGGGTCCGGGTCAACGGCCTGGAGACGGTCGCGACCTCGACCGACGGCGCCAGCGCCAATCGCGACCGCGCCTTCGATTTCAACGTCTTCGCGTCCGAGCTGTTCAACTCGATCGTCGTCCACAAGACCGCCGAATCGTCGCTCGACGAGGGCTCGCTGGGCGCGGTGGTCGATCTCAACACCGGCAACCCGCTCGGCGGCCGCCGCGGCCTGACGCTGGTGGGCTCGGCCCAGGGCTCGTACAACGACCTCAGCAAGAACGTCGGCCCGCGGGTCGCCGGGCTGCTCTCGTGGAAGTCCGAGGACGGCACGTTCGGCGCCGCCATCTCCGCCGCCTATCAGAAGACCGACACGCTCGAGCTCGGCAACAATACGGTCCGCTGGGCCCAGGCGCGGTTCGACTCCGTCGCCGGCACGCCCTGCTTCTACACGACCGCCACCAGCGCCGTCCGCGCCTCCAATGCCGGCG
>DASQJV010000131.1:0-4617 GCA_035630855.1 Allosphingosinicella sp.
GACTCGCCGCGACTGGTGGGAGCGCGCTCTTCCCGCTCGTCTTCTTCCTGCTGGTGGCCACCCTCTTTCCCTTCGCGATCGGACCCGATTCGGCCCTCCTCGCCCGGACCGGCGGCGGCGCCCTGTGGGTCGCGGCCCTGCTCGCAGCGCTGCTTCCGGTCGACCGGCTGGTCGAGCCCGACCGGGCCTCGGGCGTGCTCGACCAGCTCGCGGTCCGCGGCGTCGGCGAGGAGAGCGTGGCCCTGGCCAAGCTCGCCGGCCACTGGCTGAGCTTCGGGCCGCCGCTGATGCTCGCCGCCGTGCCCGCGGCCGCCCTGATCAAGCTCCCGGCGCCGCTGCTCCTGCGCCTCGAGCTCGGCCTCCTCGCCGGGACCCCGGGCCTCGCGGCCCTGGCCCTGATCGTCGCCGCTTTGACCTCGGGCCTGCGCTCGACGGGCGCCCTCGCCGGGCTTCTGATGCTCCCCCTGGCGGTGCCGATCCTGATCTTCGGGGCCGGGCTGACCGCGCCCGATGGCAACGCCGGCGCGCTCAAGCTCCTCGCCGCGGCGTCGCTCCTCCTCGTCGCCGTCGCCCCGTTCGCGGCCGGCGCCGCGATGAGGGCGGCTCGGGACTAGCGGCTCCACCTCGCGAAGATCGCGGTCGGAAGCAGAAGCCCCCTCGCCTCTTCCCGAACCGCCATGTCGCCGCATTCGACCCGGCCGCCGAGGTCGCCCAGAGCCTGGCGCAGGAGCTCGCCGATCGCGAGGGCGGACATGCGCACGGCGTAGACCGTGAGGACGAGGAAACGGCTGTCGGAATCGAGCAGCCGGCGGCAGTCGGCGATCAGCCCGGGCAGGCCCTCCTCGAGCTTCCACACCTCGCCGTCGGGGCCCCGGCCGTATTTAGGCGGGTCGAGGATGATCCCGTCGTAGCGCCGGCCGCGCCTGACCTCGCGGGCGGTGAACTTGGCCGCGTCGTCGACCAGCCAGCGAATCGGCCGGTCGGCGAGGCCGGAGAGCCGCGCATTCTCCTTGCCCGCCTCGACCGACTTCTTCGAGGCGTCGACATGGGTCAGGCGAGCGCCCCTGGCCGCCATCGCCAGGGTCCCGACGCCCGTATAGCCGAACAGGTTGAGGGCCTCGCTCCCCTCGCCGATTTGCTCGCGCATCCAGGCCCATTGCGGCGCCATGTCGGGGAAGAAGGCGAGGTGTCGGAACGGAGTCGCCTGGGCCCGGAAGCGCACCTCCTCCCAGCCCAATTCCCAGCCTTCGCGGGGCACGGGCCGGGCGAACTGCCAGCGCCCGCCGCCTTCCTCGTCGGAGCCGGGGACGAACTTCCCGTCGGCGTCCCAATCGGGCGACGCCGGGGCCCACATCGCCTGCGGCTCGGGCCTGACGAAGCGGTAGCGGCCGTAGCGTTCGAGCTTGCGGCCGTGGCCGCTGTCGACCAGCCCGTAATCGGCCCAAGGCTCGCCGACGAGGGTGTCGAGCCTCACGCCGCGCGGACGGCCGGGAAGCCGATCGTCGCCCGTGCGCGCGGTCCGGCGAGCATCCTGGCGCCGGCCTCGCGGACCTGGTCGAGGGTCACCGCCTCCAATTCGGCGATCACCTCGGCCGGCTCGACCAGGCGGCCGTAGACCGAAAGCTGGCGGGCGACATAATGGGCCTGCCCCCAGGGGCTCTCCATCGACATCAGCAGGCCCGCCCGGGACTGGGTCCGCACCCGGTCGACCTCGCGCTGGGTGAGGGTTTCGACCGTCTCGGCGACGATCTCCTCGATCAGCTGGGCGGCGGCGGCGGATTCGCGCCGCGCGGTCGCCGCATAGACGTAGAACAGGCCGGTGTCGGAATGCGGGTGGAGCTGCGAATAGACCGAATAAGCGAGCCCGCGCTCCTCGCGCACCTTCTGGAAGAGCCGCGACGACATCCCGCCGCCGACGATGTCGGAGAACATCCGGGCCGCGAAATAATCCTCGTCGAGCTGGGCCGGAGCCGGGAAACCGAGGGCGAGATGGGCCTGGTCCGGAGCCGAGCGGCCGACCCTGGTCCCGCCGGTGAACCGCGCCGGCTCCGATTCCTCGAGGGTGCCGGCGGGGAGGCCGCCGAGCCGCGCCTCGGCCATCTCGACCAGCCTTTGGTGCTCGACCTTGCCGGCGGCGACCAGGGCGATGCTTCCGGCGCGGTAGCGGCCGGTCCTCCAGTCGTGAAGATCCTGGACGGCGATGGCGTCGATGCTCGCCTCGTGGCCGAGGACCGAGCGGCCGAGCGGCTGGTCGTCATAAGCGGCGGCCCAGAGGTCGTCGAAGATGATGTCGGACGGCGTGTCGCGGGCCTCGCCCAGCTCCTGAAGGACGACGTCCTTCTCGCGCTCGAGGTCGGCCGGGACGAAATGGGGCTCGAGGACGAGGTCGGTGACCAGCTCGACGCCGAGCGGCAAGTGCTCGCCGAGGACCGAGGCCATGAAGCTGGTCGCGTCGCGTTCGGTCGAGGCGTTGAGGTCGCCGCCGACATCCTCGATCGACTCGCTGATCTCGCGCGCCGAGCGACCGCCGGCGCCCTTGAACACCATATGCTCGAACAGGTGGGCGATCCCGTTCAGCCGCGCCGGCTCATGCCTCGACCCCGCCTCGGCGTAGAGGCCGACCGCCGCGGTCTCGATCCCGGGCATCTCGCGGCTTGCGACCTTGAGGCCGTTGGGAAGGATTGTGAGCTGCATGAGGCTTGCCAGTTAGTGGCTCGGGCCGGTGGCCGCAACTCAGGCGTCATCCTGAACTTGGTCCAGGATCCAGGGTCGAACCACCTCGCGGGGTGGAAAACTGGACCCTGAACCAAGTTCAGGGTGACGATGGAGCCGGTGGGGCCGGAGGCGCGCCGCTTGCCCGCTTGCGCAGCGCAAGAACGTAGATCGCGGCCGCGGCGGCGGCGAAGAAGAACCATTGGAAGGCGTAGGCGAGGCTGTTGCTGGGCGCCTCGGCGCCGGGAGGAGCGCTCGCCTCGATGCCGGGGGCGGGCCGTTCCGAGACGATCATCGGCCTCGGCGGCGGCGACTTGCCGGTCAGCCGCTCGAACAGGCCGCCGGACCGGGGCTCGGCGACGATCCTCCCCGCGACCTCGCCGCCCTTCCAGGAGGGCTTCGCCTTCGGATCGGGTGAGACTCCCATGTCGGCGGCGAAGCCGGGACCCTCGACGCCGGTCCGGCAGTCGGCGATGAAGCGCGTGCCGCCCTGCCCCGAAGCGGACTTGCCGCCGGTGGTCCGCCAGCCCGTCACCTCCAGGCAGAAGCCGGTGGCCCGGCGATAGAGCAGCGACTCGTCGGCCACGGCCGCCTGCGGCAGGGCCATCGGCGGAAGCGCCAAATTGCGCTCGTAACGGCGTTGAAGCGCCTCCTTCTCGTCGGCGCGGCGGAGCTGCCAGAATCCCAGCGCGATCATCGTCGCGACCGCGACGGCGACGAGGAGCGTCGGGATCAGCGGGAAGCGCATCAGCCGGCGCTCCGCCCCTCGCGGGCGCGGTGGCGATATTCGAGGGCGAGGAGCAGCCCCTTGGCGAATCGGAGCGATCCGACGACCAGGGCGGCGGTCAGCGGCAGCCACAGCAGGATATGGACCCAGAAAGGCGGCTCGGCGGCCAGCTCAAGAGCGACGGCGAGGCCGGTGACCAGAGCTCCGACGATCAGGATCAGGAAGGCCGCCGGCCCGTCGCCGACGTTGAAGCCGGAGAAATCGAGCCCGCAGGCCCGGCACTGGGGCGCGAAGCCGGCCAGGCCCTTGTACAGCGTCCTCGCCGAGCAGCGCGGGCACAGGCCGCGAAGGGCGACGGCGGCGGGACTGGGCTCCTTCATATCTCCGTCACCCCGGCGCAGGCTGGGCTCCCAGCGGGAATCAGCACCGCGCCCATCACTCCCTGGGCCCCGGCCTTCGCCGGGGCGAAGGCTGCGCTACCCGTGATATTCGGCGCCCCAGCCGCCCCAGACGTAGATGCAGATGAACAGGAACAGCCAAACGACGTCGACGAAATGCCAGTACCAGGCCGCCGCCTCGAAGCCGAAATGCTGGTTCGGCCTGAAGTGGCCCTTGTAGGCGCGGACCAGGCAGACGATCAGGAAGATGGTTCCGACGATGACGTGGAAGCCGTGGAAGCCGGTCGCCATGAAGAAGGTCGACGAGTAGATATTGTCCTTAAAGCCGAACGGCGCATGGGCATATTCATAGGCCTGGATGCTGGTGAACAGCAGGCCGAGCCCGATCGTCGCCCACAGCCCCTTGATCAGGCCGTTGCGGTCGCCGTGGATGAGGGCGTGGTGGGCCCAGGTCACGGTCGTCCCCGAGCAGAGCAGGATCAGGGTGTTGAGCAGCGGGAAGCCGAACGGATCGAGGACGTGCATCCCCTTGGGCGGCCAGGTGCCGCCGACCGCCTCGACGCCCGAAGGAAACAGGGCCGCGTTGAAGAAGGCCCAGAACCAGGCCAGGAAGAACATCACCTCGGAGGCGATGAACAGGATCATCCCGTAGCGCAGGCGAAGCTGGACGACCGGCGTGTGGTAACCTGTGTGCGCTTCCTTGATGGTGTTCGACCACCAGCTGATCATCGTGATGATCACGCCGAGAAAGGCGAGAACCATCAGGGGTACCCCGAAGCG
>DASQJV010000132.1:0-7631 GCA_035630855.1 Allosphingosinicella sp.
GACTGGGTGATCGGGTTGGTCAGCGAGAAGAGCGCTCCGACGTCGACGAACACCGAGGGCCGCAGCCCCAGCTCGCGGAAGCTCGAGCTGACCGGAATCTCGACCTCGGCGCGGCCGACATAATAAGCCCGGCCGCCGAGCGCGTCGTCGACGAAGCGCTTGCGGTCGGTGACCGGGGTGCCGTCGGCGTTGAACGGGATGCGCTGCATCCGCGGCCCGACGCCGCGGATGTCGAAGCCGCGGATCTGCGGCTCGCCGAGGAAGAAGCGGTCGGTGAGGCGGACCGGATCCTGGTTGGGGCCGGGAGACTTCTCGAAGCTGTGGATGTAGCCGCCCTCGATCGAGGTCGAGAAGATGAAGCCGCTGCCGACATTCCAATATTTCGCCGCGTTGGCCCGGGTACGCAGATATTTGACGTCCCCGCCGAGCCCGGCGAAATCCTGGTTGATGGTGAAGCGCTGGCCACGGGTCGGGCGAAGCCGGTTGTCGGTCGAATCGTAGAGCAGCGAATAGCCGATCGACGAAGTCGTCCGCTCGCCGATCGCCTCGCACAGATAGCGTCCCACCCTCAGCGGGTCGCAGAAGGCGGGCGCCGGGCCGGGGCCGTCGGGATCGGTGAAGAAGGCCGATTCGTCGAGGGTGACGTCGTCGAAGTTGAGCCCGTAGCGAACGCCGACCTGCATATATTCGGTGAGCGGCATGCCGCCGCGGACCTGGCCGCCGGTGCTGACCTGCTTGTAGGTGGTGTTGCGGTTGTTGTTGACGAAGTTGAAGCTCGAATAATCGCGCCGGAACAGGTCGAAGCCGATCGCGAAGTTGCGGTCGAACAGATAGGGCTCGGTGAAGCCCAGCTCGACCGATTTCGAGTAGCTGGAATAATTGACCGAGGCGCGCAGGGTCTGGGCCATGCCGCGGAAGTTGCGCTGCTCGACCGACAGGTTGAGCAGGAAACGCTCGAGGCTCGAGAAGCCGGCCGAGAGCTGGAGCTGGCCGGTGGCCTTCTCCTCCAGCGCCGTCGACAGGATGACCCGGTCCTCCGCGGAACCCTGGGTCTGCTCGATCTCGAGATTCTCCTGGAAGAAGCCGAGCGACTGGATCCGGTCGCGCGAGCGCTTCACCCTGACCGAGTTGAACGGATCCCCCTCGGCGAGCCGGAACTCGCGGCGGATCACCTTGTCCCGGGTGAGGGTGTTGCCGTTGACCTCGATGCGCTCGACGTAGACGCGCGGCGTTTCGGCGACGTTGAACGTCACCGACATCGTCTTGGCGTCCTTGTCGCGCTTGTACTCCGGCTGGACGTCGGCGAAGGCGTAGCCGAACAGCCCGGCGCTCTCGTTCAGCTGGGTGATCGTGTCCTCGACGAGCTTGGCATCGTACCAGTCGCCGCTCTTCATCGGCAGCAGCCTGGTCAGCCCCTCGCCGCTGAAGTCGCGGATCGCGCTCTCGACCTTGACGTCGGCGAACTTGTAGCGCTCGCCTTCCTCGACCACGTAGGTGATGATGAAGTCGCGCCGGTCCGAGGTCAGCTCGGCGACCGCCGAGACGACCCGGAAATCGGCATAGCCGTTGGTCAGGTAGAACATCCTGAGCTTCTGCTGGTCGAAGGCCAGGCGGTCAGGATCGTAGACGTCGCCCGAGCCGAGAAAGCTCAGCAGGCCGGTGCGCTTGGTCACCATCTCGCCGCGCAGGTCGCCGTCGCTGAAGCGCTCGTTGCCGAGGATGTTGATCTGCCGGATGCCCGACTTCGGCCCCTCGCTGATCTCGTAGACGACGTCGACCCGGTTCTGCTCCAGCTGGACGATCTTGGGCTCGACCGTGGCGGCGAAGCGGCCCTGGCGGCGGTAGAGCTCGATGATCCGGGCGACGTCGGCGCGGGCCTTGGCGCGGCTGAAGATCTGGCGCGGAGCGAGGCGGATCTCGGGGGTGATCTTGTCCGACTTGAGGCGCTTGTTGCCCTCGAGCACGATGCGGTTGACGACCGGGCTCTCGCGGACCTCGATGCTGAGGTTGCCGGCATTGTCGCGGATTGCGACGTCGGCGAACAGATCGGTGGCGTAGAGATCGCGGAGCGCCTCGTCGAGCCGCTCGCGGTCATAGGGCTCGCCGACCCTCAGCTTGACGTAGGAGACGATCGTCTCGGGCTCGAGCCGCTGGTTGCCGCTCACCGCGATCGAGCGGATCACCGAAGCTTCGGGCTCGGGCGCGGGCGCCACCGGCACCGGCTGCAGCGGCGGCGCTTCCTGAGCATGAGCGGGAATCGCGATTCCGCCGAGTATGGTGCCGACGAGCAGGACAGAGCAAAGCCGCCGGCCGTTCGAAAATGAATTTTTGGGTGTCACGCGTCCCCGCCCTTAGACTGAACGGACGGCACGATCGGCCATCCTGTTTCCCTGTCGCCCCTGCCCTGCCCGATCCTGCTCAGTCGATCAACCCGCCAAGCTTCGACCACAGGCCAAAAGAGGCCAAATCGTTGAAGGTGACGAGAATCATGAGCGCGAGAAGGGCAGCCAAGCCGGTCCTGAACGCCCATTCCTGTGCCTCCGGCCGCAAGGGTTTCCGGCGGACGGCCTCGATCCCGTAGAAGAAAAGGTGGCCCCCGTCGAGCATGGGGATTGGCAACAGGTTGATGAATCCCAGATTAATTGAGATCACGGCGATGAACCACAGGAAGGCGAGCAGCCCCATGCTCGCCTGCTCGCCCGAGAATTTGGCGATCTTGAGCGGTCCGCCCATCTCCTTGACCGAACGCCGGCCGGCGACGATCTGGCCGAGGCCCTTCACGGTCGTCGCGACGACGATCCAGCATTGCTGCACCGAAGCGGCGACGGCGCCGGCGGGATTTACCGGAGTCAGGACCTGCTCCGCGGCCCCGATGCCGAGCATCGGCCGGCGGTTCTCGTTGCCGAACCGGTCCTTCTCGACCACCATCCGCGGGGTGACGTCGAGCTGCAGAAGGCGGCCGGCCCGCTCCACCTCGAGGTTGAGCGGCCCGTCCAGCTTGAGGGCGACGATCGGAAGCACATCCTCGAAGCGGTCGATCTCCTTGCCGTCGATGCGGACGATGCGATCGCCGATCCTGAGGCCCGCGGCGGGGGCCGGGGACTCCTTGGTGAACGCGCCGACCACCGGCGGGGTCTCCGGGACTCCGTAGGCGATGTTGAAGCCGGTCAGGATCAGGATGGCGGCGAGGAAGTTGGTCATCGGGCCCGCCAGCACGATGAGGAAACGCTGCCAGACCGGCTTCGCCTGGAAGGTCCGCGCCCGCTCCTCGGCCGGAAGCGCCAGCCACTCCGGCGAAGGCTGGCCCGCCGCGTTCATGTCGCCGGCGAACTTGACGTAGCCGCCGAGCGGAAGCCAGGCCAGCTTCCAGCGCGTGCCCCTGGCGTCGGTCCAGCCGGCGATCTCCCTTCCGAAGCCGATCGAGAAGGCGTCGGCCTTGACCCCGAACCAGCGCCCGACGAAATAATGGCCGAGCTCGTGAACGAAGATCAGCGGCCCGATGACGAGCAGGAAGCTGAGAATCGTCCAGATGATGCTGGGATTGTCGTTCAACGCGTCACCCTCTTCACGATATTTTCGGCGGAGGCCCGGGCCGCCCGGTCGATGTCCAGCACCTCCTCGACCGAGCCGGGCGCTGCCGGCGAGCAGCATTGCAAAGTCTCGGCGGCGATGGAAGCGATGTCGAGGAAACCGATGCCGCCGCTCAGAAACGCTCCGACCGCGACTTCGTTCGCGGCGTTGAGGACGGCCGGCCTGGCGCCGCCGTCGCGAAGCGCCTGGCGGGCCAGCGCCAGGGCGGGAAAGCGCTCGGGATCCGGAGCGGCGAAGCTCAGATTGCCGGTCCTCACCAGGTCGAGCCGCTCGCACGGGGTCTCCATCCGCTCCGGCCAGGCGAGCGTGTAGGCGATCGGGATCCGCATGTCGGGCGAGCCGAGCTGAGCGAGGACCGAGCCGTCGACATATTCGACGAGGCTGTGGACCACCGACTGCGGGTGGATGACGATGTCGAACGCCGCCTCGGGCAGCGGGAAGAGGTGGAAGGCCTCGATCAGCTCGAGCCCCTTGTTCATCAAGGTTGCGCAGTCGACCGATATTTTGGCGCCCATCGACCAATTGGGGTGGGCGATCGCCTCGCTCGGCGTGGCCGAGCGCATCTCCTCGAGGCTCCTGTCGCGGAAGGGGCCGCCGCTCGCGGTGAGGATGATGCGCCGGACCGCCTCGGGCCGGGCGTGATCGAAGCATTGGAAGATGGCATTATGCTCGGAATCGACCGGGAGCAGACCGGCGCCGCTGCTTCGGGCCGCCTCGATCATCAGGTGGCCGGCCGAGACCAAAGCCTCCTTGTTGGCCAAAGCGACGGTGCGGCCGCCGCGGATCGCGGCCATGGTCGGGCCGAGGCCGGCGGTTCCGACGATCGCGGCCATCGTCCAGTCGGCGCCGGCGCCGGCGGCCTCGAGGACGGCCTCGCCGCCGGCCGCGGCCTCGGTCCCGCTCCCGGCCAGAGCGGAGCGAAGCGGCTCGAGCAGGGTCTCGTCGGCGATGACGGCTCGGGCCGCGCCGACCCGGCGGGCGGCCTCGGCGAGCCCCTCGACGTCGCGATGCGCGGTGAGCGCGAGAACGTCGTAGCGCTCGCGGTCGCGCTCGATCAGGTCGAGCGTGGAACGTCCGACGGAGCCCGTGGCCCCGAGGATGGTGACTCGCCGCCGGCCGGTCACGCGAGGCTGGCGATCAGGACGAGCAGGGTGGCGAGGGTGACCGGGAGAAGGCCGTCGAGCCGGTCGAGGACCCCGCCATGGCCGGGAAGCAGGGAGCCGCTGTCCTTGACTCCGAGCCGGCGCTTGACCCGGCTCTCGTAAAGGTCGCCGAGCTGGGCGAGGAGGCCCATCGGCGCCCCGAGCCAGAGGAAGTCGGGAAGCTCGGCGGCGATCCCGAAGAACCAGGCGGCGAGCCCGCCGACGACGGCCGCACCCGCCATTCCACCCAGCAGGCCGGCCCAGGTCTTGTTGGGGCTGATCCTCGGGGCGAGCTTCGGGCCGCCGATCGAGCGGCCGGCGAAATAGGCGAAGATGTCGGTCGCCCAGGTGACCAGCATCAGCCAGAAGACGAGGTCGAACCTCGCCCACTCGATGACGAGCAGGGCGAAGGAGGGAAGGCCGACGTAGAGCATCCCCCAGCCGAGGCTCGGCCGCCGGCTGGCCAGGGTCGCGAGCAGCGCCGCCGCGGCCACCGCCGCGAAGCCGAGCCAGACCTCGCCGAAGCTGGCGAGGCTGATCGCCTCCACGTCCTCGACGACGTCGATCTCCCCGACCGGGTAGAGATATTGCGCCGCTGCGAGCAGGGTCGCGGCGAGCAGCGCGAGGGCGAAATAGCTGTAGCCCCGCTTCAGCCGGTGCATGTCGCCCCATTCGAGGATCATCGCCGCAGCGCCGGCGGCGACCAGCAGCCGGAACAGCCAGCCGCCGACATAGATGGCGGTGCAGGCGATCGCGATCATCACCACGCCCGCGGCGAAGCGGGTGAGGAGGTCCGACTGGGGCGCGGCCGGGGCTTGCTCGCTCATCGGCCGCCAAACCTTCGCTCGCGGGCGGAATAGTCGGCGAGAGCGGAACGCAGGGACTCGCCGTCGAAATCCGGCCAGAGCGTGTCGACGAACAGCAATTCGGCATAGGCCGCCTGCCAGAGCAGGAAGTTCGAGAGGCGCTTCTCGCCCGAGGTGCGGATGAGGAGGTCGAGCGGCGGCAGCTCGGCGGTGTCGAGCGAGTCCTCGAGCCTCGCCTCGTCGATGTCCGCCGCCCGAATCTCGCCGGCCTCGACCCGTTCGGCCAGCTTCCGCGCCGCCTGGACCAGCTCGCCGCGCGCGCCGTAGTTGAGCGCGATGGCCAGGGTCATCCGGCTGTTGCCGGCGGTGCGCTCCACCGCCTGATCGACCAGTTTTGCAACATCCGCCTGGAAAGCATTGTGATCGCCCAATATCTTGAGGCGGATGCCCTCCCGGTGGAGAGCGTCGAGCTCGCGCGTGATGTAGAAGCGCAGGAGCCCCATCAGGTCGTTGATCTCGTCCTGCGGGCGCCGCCAATTCTCCGAGGAGAAAGCGTAGAGGGTCAGGCACTCGACCCCCGCCTCGCCGGCCGCCCGAAGCACCTTGCGGGCGGCTTCCGCGCCCTGGCGGTGGCCGGCGGCGCGCGGCAGGCCTCTCGCCTTCGCCCAGCGGCCGTTGCCGTCCATGATGATGGCGACGTGCCGCGGAACGCCGGCACCGCCGCCGCCGGGGCTTTCCGGCGCCGCTGGGGCGGGACGGACGGTCACTGCTGGAGGATTTCCTTTTCCTTGGCCGAGGCCGCCGCGTCGATCTCCTTGATCGTGTCGTCGGTGAACTTCTGGACCTCGGTCGCCATCCTCTTGTGCTCGTCCTCGCTGATCTCGTGCTTCTTCTCGTCGGTCTTCAGAGCCTCCATCCCGTCGCGGCGGACGTTGCGGACCGCGATCCGGGCCTTTTCGGCATATTGGCCGGCGAGCTTGGCGAGCTCCTTGCGCCTTTCCTGGGTGAGGTCCGGGATCGGGAGCCTGATCGTCTGCCCGTCGACGATCGGGTTGATGCCGAGGCCGGCATTGCGGATCGCCTTCTCGACCGGAGTGACGTTCGACCGATCCCAGACCTGGACCGAGAGCATCCGCGCCTCCGGGGTCGACACCGTCGCCACCTGGTTGATCGGCATGTGGGCGCCGTAGACCTCGACCGAGATCGGATCGAGCAGGGTGGTCGAGGCCCGGCCGGTCCTCAGGCCGCCCAGATCGTGCTTCAGAGCCTCGACGGCGCCGTGCATTCGGCGCTGGATGTCGGCCTTGTCGTAAGCGGGCATGGTCTCACTCCTCGTTCTGGACGATCGTCGCGATGCCCTCGCCGCCGAGCACCCGGGCGAGGTTGCCCTGCTCGCGGACGTTGAAGACGACGATCGGGATATTGTTGTCTCGGCAGAGGGCGACGGCGCTGGCGTCCATCACCTTGAGGTCGTCGGAGAGCACCTGCTGGAAGGACAATGCGTCGTAGCGGCGGGCGTCCGCCTTCTTCTTGGGATCGGCGTCGTATATGCCGTCGACGCTGGTCCCCTTGAACAAAGCGTCGCAGCTCATCTCGGCGGCTCTGAGCGCCGCGGCCGTGTCCGTGGTGAAATAGGGATTGCCGGTGCCTGCGGCGAAGATGACGATCCGGCCCTTCTCCATGTGCCGAATGGCGCGGCGGCGGATATAGGGTTCGGAAACGGTATCCATCGGGATCGCCGACAGCACCCTCGTGTCGACTCCGATCTTCTCGAGCGCGTTCTGAAGGGCGAGGGCGTTCATCACCGTCGCCAGCATGCCCATATAGTCGGCGGTGGTCCGGTCGAAGCCCTTGGCGGCGGCGGCGAGGCCGCGGAAGATGTTGCCTCCGCCGACGACCAGGCAGAGCTCATGGCCTTCCCTCGCGTCGGCGATCTCCTGGGCGAGTCCGGAAGTGGCGCCGGGATCGATCCCGAACGCCCCCTCCCCCATCAACGCCTCGCCCGACAGCTTCAGCAGGATCCGGTTGAAGCGCGGGCGCGGCATGGGGTTTTCGATTCCGTTCGCGAGAGGAATGGAAGGGTGGCGCACCT
>DASQJV010000133.1:0-4973 GCA_035630855.1 Allosphingosinicella sp.
GCCGCTGCGGCCACTGCGCGAACGGATTCGATCCGTGCCGGCTCGCCAAGCTCTCCCGTCACGGCGCTCTCGACCTGGATTTCGATGCCGGAGTGCCGCTGGCTTACGTGCTGCTCGACACCGACGATTGCAATGTCCTCGCTCTCACCGGACTCGTCCAGATCGTCCGCGCCTGCGAGCCGACCCGGATCAAGGATATCGGCTGGCGCAACTGGCACGCACATCCCGAGCGGGTGACGGGCCGAAGGAATTTTCGGGCGATGTTCGTTCCGCCGCCGGCCCCGCCGCCGCCGCCGCCGGGCGGCGCCCAGGATGTCGACGAGGACGACGAGGACGCGCCGGCGCCGGCCGCGCCCGCCAATCCCTATCCGCCGGTCGACACGCATTTCTGGGTCTGCTTCAGCGCTCCGGTCCAGATCGCCTCGCTCACCAGGGACGTGATCACGATGACCCTGATCCAGGCCGACTCCCGCGAGGCGGTCGGTAACATGGTCAGGGTGCCGATCACTGACCTGTGGATCGCCCCGACCGCGGAAGGGGATCCGCCGGGCACGACGCGCGGCTTCCGGCCCAAGGTCAGATATCCGTTCTGGAGCGGTGAGATCGCTCCGGGCGCCGCCAGCGGCTTCAGCAGGAAGGTGCTGGTCGAGATCAGGATCCATGGCGACCTGATCATCGACTGGGCCGGCCAGCCGATCGACGGCAACTCGATCGGGCGCCGGCTGCCGACCGGCAACGGCACGCCGGGCGGGGAATTCCTGTCGAGCTGGCGGGTCGTTCCGAAGAATGCCGACGTGCCGCCCCGCGAAGCCGCCGCCACCACCGCCGTCTGAGGAGATCAGCGATGACCAAGCAATGCTGCAACCATGGCGCCGGCGACACGCCTTCGTCGACCGCCGTCGGCCTGCTCGAGCGGCCGCTCTACGCCCCCGGCCTGATCCTCGAGGATTCGGACCTCACCGCCGGAGTCGATTATACCCGTTCGCTGAGCCGCCTGCTGTTCCGCTCGCTTTTCGGCTGCGGCGTGATTTGCGGCCTTACCGTCAAGGTCGAGGAGGAATGCGGCCTTCAGGTGAACGTGGCGCCGGGGCTCGCCCTGGACGGCTGCGGCGACCCGGTCCAGCTGGCGCGTCCACTGACCGTGAAGCTCGACAAGAGCGACGGAGTGATCGGCAAGCCCGCCGCCAATGGTCAGCCGGGTAAACCGGACAAACCGGATTTTTGGGTGATGCTGTGCGCCGGAGAGAAACGCTGCGCGCCGCGAACCCTGGTCTGCGACTCCGACGAGGTAGAAGGGGGTACCCAGCACACGAGAGCCCGGGCGCTCGCCCAGGTGTCGATCGCCTTCGAGCGGCCCACCTCCATCTGCGAATGCCACAAGGACGATTGGAGCCCGGCCAACAAGTCGCCCGAGCAGATCTACCAACATTATGAGGCCATGGCGAACCAGCTCGTGCCGAGGCAGTTCGACAATGCCGCGCCGGTCCAGCGCGAACGTCCGGATTGCCAGAAAAAACATAATGAGGCGGTCGACTGCGCGCCCGATTGCGGCGGTTGCGATGGCGCCTGCGATTGCGGTTGCTGCATTCTTCTCGCCTGGGTCCATTGGTACGAAAGAGAGAAAGCCTGGGGGGTCCTCCACGGTGGAGTCAGACGGCTGATCCGGCCGCAGTTGCGCGAGGATCCGATCGAGGACGAACGGCCGCCACTGCCGGCCGGCGCGGCCGCGCCGTAAAGCCGGATGGCGACCGCGCGGCAACCGGCGAAGAATGTCCAGGCCGTCGCGCCGCGGCGTCCTCCGCCGGCGCGTCCTCCGCCGAAGCCGGCCGTATCGCATGCCTCGGCGCTTCAGAGCCGGATCGGAATCGTCGGCCTCGCCCAGCTCGCCGCCCGGCCGGCGGCGCCCCGGCCCGTTCCCCAGGCCCGCGCCGGCGCTCCCCGCACGCCGGCGCCGTCCAAGCCGGGCCCGGGCACCGCCGCCGGGGCGAAAGCGGCCCCCCCGGGGCGGACCGGGTCCGGCGCCGCGCCCGCCGCCAGGGCCGAAGAGCGCAAGGGCCCTCCCGCCGCGGGCAAGGTCCAGCCCGCCGCCGCCGGCCCCGCGCCGGGGGCGGCGCCCGCGGGTCCGGCGGCCGCGACCGCGGATGCGGCCGGCCCCGCGCCGGCCGCGCCGGTCCGCGCCGGTCCGGGCCAGAGCGCGGCGCTCGTCGCTCTCAAGGGTAAGGTCGCCAAGGAAGCGGGCCGCCAGGCGGTCGCTCCTCCGGCCGGCGCCGCGGTCGCCGAGGCGCAGGCGGCGGCAGTCGCGCCGGGGCCCGCCGGGCAGACCAGAGCGGCGGAGGCAACGATCGCGGCGATCGCCGCCGTGCCGACCGCCGAGGTCGAACGGGCCGCCTTCAAGAAGGCGCTCAAGGAGAAGCTCGAGCGCGAAATGCCGAAGCCGGCGAGCGGCGCCGACGCCGAGAAGGCCTTGTCCAGCGGCGCGGCGGAAAATGCCGGCGCGGCGATGCAAGGCGAGCTCAGCGCGCAGCAGCAGCAGGCCGTCGGCGGGCTTCCGGCGGCGGTCGCCAGTCCCGTCGCGCCCGGAGATCTCGCGCCGCCGGCTCCGCCGCCTCTGGTGCCGCTCCAGCCGGGCGCGGCTCCGTCGATTCCGGGATCGGCCGGGGCGGCGCCTCCGCCGCTGCCGGCGTCGGCGCTCGACACCAGCGCCGACAAGGCCACGTCGAACGCCCAGCTCGCCGGCGCCGGGGTCAGCGAGACCCAGCTCGCGGCGGCCAACGAGCCGAGCTTCAATGCCGCGCTCGCAAGCCGCTCGGCGGCGGTCGAGCATGGCGCGACCGCGCCGGCTCTGGTCCGCAGCCAAGAGGCCCAGGCGCGCGGCGCCGCCGAGAGCCGGTCCGCGGGGCTGATGGCGAAGGGGCTGTCGGGCCTGGGGGCCTTGCGCAAAGGGGTATTCGGCCGGGTCGGCGGCGAGCGGAGCGCGACCAAGACGAAGGACGAGGCCGAGCGGCAGCGTATCGCCAGCGAGCTCGCCCGGATCCAGCTCGCCACCCGAAGCGAGGTCGAGAAGCATCTCGCGACGATGGACAGCATCGCCAAGCAGATGCTCGCCTCGGGCCTGACCGAAGCCCTGAAGGCGTTCGAGGCGGAGCGGGACAGGCTCGAGCTCAGGGCCAAGGCGAAAATGGCGGAAGGCTCCTTCTTCGGCTCGCTGTCGATGCTCTGGTCGAGCCTCGACCAGGCCGATCTCGACGCCGCGGTCGCCGGCGCCCGCGCCGCCTATCAGCGCGTCGTCGACCGGACGATCGATACGGTCGCAACCTATGTCGGCAACGTCATGGCGATCGTGAAGGCGTCGATCGCCCGCGGCCGAGCCGCCGCCGAGACTTTCGTCAAGAACCTGCCCGAGGCGGTCCGGGGGATCGGCGAAAAGGCGCTCGGCAAGATTTCGGAGGAGTTCGACAAGCTCGCCGGCGAGGTCGATTCCCGCCGCGACCAGCTGATCGACGATCTCGGCGCTCAATATGCCGAGGCGAGCAAGAAGGTCGAGGAGAGCGTCGAGGCCTTCCGCCAGTCGAACAAGAGCTTGTGGGACCGCGCCAAGGAGGCGGTCGAAGGGGTCCTCAAGACGATCGAGGAGATGAAGAAGCTCCTCCGCTCGATCGCGGCGAAGGCGGCCAGCGTCGCCGAAAAGATCATGGACGATCCGATCGCCTTCCTCGGCAATTTGATCGCCGGCGTGCGCAAGGGGCTCGACCGGTTCACCGGCAATTTCCTCACCCATCTCAAGGCCGGCTTCTTCGAATGGCTGTTCGGCCAGGCGGCCGAGGCCGGCATCGAGATCCCGAAGAAGTTCGACGCCGCCGGGATCTTCAGCCTGATCGCCGGAGTGCTCGGCCTCACCCTCGCCAACTTCAAGGCGCGGGCCGTCCAGAAGCTCGGCGCGCCGTTCGTCGACGCTCTCGAGAAGGGCGCCGAGATCTTCCTGGTGTGGAGGAGCGAGGGCTTCGCCGGCCTCTGGCGGATGCTGAAGGAAAAGCTGGAGGCGATGAAGGAGCAGGCGCTGGAGCAGATCCAGTCGATGCTGATGACCCAGGTGATCGAGGCCGGGGTGATGTGGCTGATCGGGCTGCTCAACCCGGCGGCGGCGCTGATCAAGGCGTGCAAGGCGATCTACGAGATCGTCATGTTCTTCGTGAACAACGGCAAGCGCATCCTGGAATTCGTCAACGCCGTGCTCGACAGCCTCGCCGACATCGTCGGCGGCAAGATCGACGGCGCCGCCGCCAAGGTCGAGGGCGCGCTCGCCCGAACCATCCCGCTCGCCATCGGCTTCCTCGCCAGCCTGCTCGGCCTCGGCAAGATCAGCGAAAAGGTGAAGAAGATCATCGCCAAGCTCCAGGCGCCGGTGAACAAGGCGATAGACTGGCTGCTCGACAAGGCGGTGAGCCTGCTGAAGAAAGCCGGCAAGTTCTTGACCGGCAAAGGCAAGGACGAACCGCAGGACCCCGCCAAGGTTGCGAAGATCGATGCCGGGCTAAAGCAGCTTCACCGCTCCGAGGCGCAGAAGCTGCGCAACGGCAGGCTGGACGCGAAAGGTGCGAAACAAGTCGCCTCCGAGACCAAGACGCAGCATCCGGTATTCAAGAGCCTCAAGGCCGTTCAGGAAGGCTCTAAATGGCACTACCGCTATACAGCCAGCGCCGGGAAGGATGAAACCGGCGCCGACGCCAGCGATCTGCCCAAGAAGCTCGATCCTACGGCGGTCGTCGCTTTTGACGCCAAATCCTTCTCCGGGGACAAGCTGATCGAGTTCAAGCGCCAGTTGGGAGAACAGGAGAATGCGATCAATCGCATGTTCATCGGCAAATGGCTCAAGAATCGGGAGGTCTTCGTCAACCTTAAACGGCCGAAAGGAAGTGGCTCGGCGCAGAAGAAGCATCGAACGATGACCTTGATCGGTCTGACCGAGACGTTCA
>DASQJV010000134.1:0-2556 GCA_035630855.1 Allosphingosinicella sp.
CCAGCGCACAGTCGAGCTTGACCAGGGCATTCGCCAGGAAGCGCATGGCCTCCTTCGGTTCGATCCCCAGGCGCAGAGCGATGTCTTCGTTCGACAGACGCTCGCGCGCGCTGAGCACCAGGATCTCGCGCTCGATCGGCCGCAGGCACCTGGCGGCCCGCTCGAGCCGCTCGGGAGTCACCGCCGGGCGGTCGCTCGTCATCGAAAGTCTCCTTGGATTCTCGGCACGGGTTGGAGGCGGCGGGGAAACCGGGAGGCAATCTGTTCCGGCCGTTGCGCCATGGTCGCCAATCTCCTGTGAGGCGTCCGCCGCCCTTCCGGATGGGTGATGGCGGACAGGTCAGTGAGGCCCTCGGCTAGGCGCGTCTGTCGGGGTCGATTGCGTCGGATAGTAGGGTCTTGCCCGCATCTCCCTTTGGACAATCCCTGTGGCCACTTTTGACTAGGTCCGGTTCGCGGGCTTGCGCCCCGTTCGCCGCCCCCAGCCGGTGGCGAGGGCGAGACGGGCGGCCCCTGCGAAGGGACCGCCCATGAAGAAGAGCCCGGGAGACGTCAGGCCGCTTCCTCCATCGGCTTGACGACGGGGGCGGTACTTTCCCCGCCGGAATCTTCGCCGTCGCCATTTTCGGCGTTCGGGACGTTGGCCGGCTCGGCTTCCGCGACGGCCGGCGGCGCGAACCGCATTGCGTCCGGAACCCAGGCCAGAGCGGCCTCCTTGACCTCGACCTCGGCGATGACGTCGCCCGAGAAGATCCGCTCGCAGCCCTGGGCGAGCTCGGCCTTCCTGGCGCCGGCGTAGCGCCCGGCAAGCGCCGGCCCGCCGATCTCGGCGAGCGCGGCCAGCGTCACGCTCTTCGGCACCCTGTCGAAATAATTGGTGCCGGTCGGTCGCCACCAGCGCGCCACGTTGATGCCGAGCAGCTGGCCGAGATGGTCGTGGAAGCCGCAGGCGCGCTGGCCGGGAAGGTTGAGGCTGGCCTCAAGCGTGCGGGCGACGGCATGGCCGAGCCAGGCCGCGCGCGCATCGTCGCAAAGCGCCCGGAAGGCGTCGAACCGCTCCGCGCGGCTTGCGCCTGCGGCCCAGCTCCGGTCGAGGGCCTCGGCGGCCTCGTCCCGGGCGAGCGTCGCCGCGGCCTCGGGGGTCTTGAAATCGACGACCGGGTTGGACGGCGGCATCGCGACCAGGGAAGAGCCGCTCTTCTCGCTGGAATAGCCCACTTCCCGATCGATCATCAGGAAGATGGCGAGATCGAGCGCGAGGCCCGGATCCGCGGCGACATGGACCGCCAGGATGTCGCGCCGCTGCATCGCGAGCTCGTCGACCAGCCTTTGCGACAGGCCCGCCGCGCGGCCCGGTTTCGGGTCTGGTTCGGGAGCGCCGTCATCCTCGTCATCCAAGGCCGCTTCCTCGCCGTCGGCCGTGATCTCTGCATACAGGCCGGTGTCGAGACGCGGGCGGCCATGCTCGTCCAGCATCAGGAACGCGCCGAGGCGCGGCTTCAGCGCGTCGTCGATCACCGGCGGCTTTTTGACGATCGCATCGATCCGGTCGCTGAGCCCGCAGATCCGCGCTTCGCCCGCGTCGCGCGCCTCCTCGCCCATTTCCTCATCCTCGAAGCCGAGCGCGATCTCCTCGATCTCGGCCTCGAGCGCGTCGACCAAGGCCGATTCCTCGTCGGTCAGCGGCGGCGTCTCGACGGGAACGCGCAGCAGTCCGGCCGTGTGTGCACCTCCCAGCCAGTGGTCGAGCGTCGGACGGACCCAGCCGAGACCGGCTTCGGCCGCGGCCTCGGCGGCAAGCGTCTCCATCCTCTCGCAGGCCAGCCGCTCTAGGATGGCGATGTCGAGCCACCGAGTCGCGGCGTCATCGGCGAACAGGTCTCGCTCGATGCGGCCTCCGGCCGCGACATAGGCTTCCTCGCCGACCAAACGAGCGCGCCGGTCGGTTGCGCTGGCGGTCGCCTGGGTCATCATCCGGCGGATGATGTCGGGATGGGCAGCGCCATAGCCACTGCTCATCTGCTCGAACACATGGGCCTGCCGCTCCTGGTCGGGGGTCGTGGCATAGGCCTTGGCGACATCGAGGCTGATCTCGCCGGCCCCGAGCGCTTCGAACACGATTGGGGCGAGCGTCGCCAGGCGAAGGCGGCCCTCGACAAAGCGGACGGTCAGCCCGAACCGCCGGGCGACGCCCTCGACGTCGGAGCCCTGCTCGATCATCTGCTGGAAGGCGAGGCACTCGTCGGCCGGGTTCATGCTCAAGCGCTGAAGATTCTCGGCGAGGCTTGCCTCCTTGGCCTCGGTGGCACCGCCTTCGAGAACCAGGCAGCTGACTTCATGCGTCTTGGGCAGCTTGCCCTCCTCGGCGAGGCGCTTGAGGGCGTCGAGCCGCCGGCCGCCCGCCTCGACGGCGAAGCTTCCGCGCGGCTTGGCCGCGCCGGTCACCACGAGATTCTGGAGAAGCCCCCGGGCCTCGATGTCGGCCTTGAGCTGGAAGTCGGCCTGCTCATCCGCCGTTCGCCGCACATTGCGCGGTGAGGGCACGAGCTTGTTGAG
>DASQJV010000135.1:0-3952 GCA_035630855.1 Allosphingosinicella sp.
GACGACCGCCGCCCGCGGCGCGCCTTCGGGCTCGGCGACATAGGCGTCGAAGCCGCCGTCGCCCTCGAGCGTGTCGATCCGGATCGTCCCCATTTCGGCTCCTCCTTGTCTCGGGCGCCGCTTCTATACACAAAGCCTCCAGACGAGTGGAAGGACCGGCCATGAAGATCAGCGTCGACGTCGACTGCACCCCCGAGGAGGCCCGGCGCTTCCTCGGCCTTCCGGACCTGACTCCGGTCCACGAAGCCTATGTCCAGCGCATGACCAAAGCGGCGGGCGAAGGCCTCACCGCCGAATCGGCCGCCGAGATGATGAAGGCCTGGGGCCCGATGAGCGAGGCCGGGATGGCGATGTGGCGCTCGATGCTCGAGGGCATGGGCGGGAAGAAGGGTTGAGTGGAATCCCCCTCTCCCGTCCTTACGGGAGAGGAGGGGCCCAAGCCGAAGGCTTGGGAGGTGAGGGTCTTGCTGAGTCCGTGCTACAGGCCCTCACCTCCCACCGCTTCGCGGCGGGCCCCTCCTCTCCCGCGAAAGGCGGGAGAGGGGTTGTGAGCAGGGTCCAGCATCGGTGAACGACACCATCTTCGCTTTGTCCTCCGGAAGCCCGCCCGCGGCCGTGGCGATCGTCCGGATCAGCGGGCCCCGCGCCGATGCCGCGCTCCACGCCCTCGTCGGAAAGCTGCCCCCTCCCAGGGTCGCCACCCTCGCCGGCCTGACATGGCGGGGCGAGCGCCTCGACCGGGCCCTCGTCCTCCGCTTCCCGGGACCGCGCAGCGCCACCGGGGAGGATGTCGCCGAGCTCCACCTTCATGGCGGCCGGGCGGTGGTGGCGGCGGTCCTCGAGGCGCTGGCGGGGATGGACGGGCTTCGTCAGGCCGAGCCGGGCGAGTTCACCCGGCGGGCCTTCGAGCACGGGCGGATCGACCTCGCCGAGGCCGAGGGCCTGGCCGACCTGCTCGGAGCGGAGACCCAGTCGCAGCGCCGGGCGGCGCTCGCCATGGCCGGCGGGGCGCTCAGCCGGCAGGTGGAGGCATGGCGTCAGCGCCTCCTCGGCCTGGCGGCCGCGCTCGAGGCGGCGCTCGACTTCTCGGACGAAGGCGAAGTCGGCGAAGCCTGGCCGCCGGGATGGGCCGAAGGCGTGGCCGCCCTCGCCGCGGAGATGGAGGCCTTGCTCGCCGGCCCGCCGGCGGAGCGGCTGCGCGACGGCGTCCGAATCGTCATCGCCGGCCCGCCGAACGCCGGAAAGTCAAGCCTTCTCAACGCGTTAGCGCAGAGGGACGCAGCCATAACCTCCGCCATCCCGGGAACCACCCGCGACCTGATCGAAGCCCCCGTCGCGATCGGCGGAACGCCCTATCTGCTGATAGACACCGCCGGACTCCGCGAAGGCGCCGAAGAGATCGAGAAGATCGGCGTCGAACGCGGCCGCGCCAGCCTCGCCACCGCCGACCTCATCCTCTGGCTGGGCGATCCCGCGGATGCGCCCGATCGCGCTAGAACGATATTGGTCCGATCGAAATGCGACCTGCCGGGTGAGAGCCGCGACTGGGACGTCCAGGTGTCGGCCCTGACCGGGCAAGGAATCGCGCAGCTGATCGCGGCGATGGCCGAGCGAAGCCGAACCCTCCTCCCCGCCGAAGCCAGCGTCCCGGCCAACGCCCGCCAGCGCGAGGCCATCGGCCTCGCCCTCCAACATCTTCACGAAGCCTCCGCCCCCGACATGCTGATCGCCGCCGAGGCCCTCCGCCTCGCCCGCGTCGAGCTCGACCGCGTCACCGGCCGCGCCGGCGTCGAGGACATGCTCGACATGCTCTTCGGCCGCTTCTGCATCGGCAAGTAGCCATTCCTCCCCCAGCTTGCTGGGGGAGGGGGACCGCGGCGCGAAGCGCCGTGGTGGAGGGGTAAATCTGAGTCCGCATTTTCCCCTCCACTGCGCTTCGCGCGGTCCCCCTCCCCGAGCAAGCTCGGGGAGGAACTACGCCTATTCAATGTTTCACGTGGAACATATAGAGCCGGCACTATGACTCGGCATTTCGACATCATCGTGGTCGGCGGCGGCCATGCCGGCTGCGAGGCCGCGGCTGCGGCGGCGCGGAAGGGCGCGGGGGTGGCGCTGGTCAGCTTCGAGCGTGCGCAGATCGGGTCGATGTCGTGCAATCCCGCGATCGGCGGTCTGGGCAAGGGTCATCTCGTTCGCGAGGTCGACGCCTTCGACGGCCTCATCGCCCGGGCGGCCGACGAGGCGGGCATCCACTACCGGCTGCTCAACGCCAGCAAGGGGGCGGCGGTGCGCGGGCCGCGTGTGCAGGCGGACCGCCGGCTGTTCAAGGCCGCCATCCACCGGCTGCTGGACTCGCAGGACGGGCTCGAAATCATCGAAGGGGAAGCCTCCGCGCTTCGCCTCGACGGACGCCGGATCGCCGGCCTCGACCTGGCCGACGGACGCGCGCTGGGCGCGAAAGCGGTCGTCCTCGCCACTGGCACCTTTCTCGGCGGCAAGCTCCATTTCGGCCGGACCAGCCGCGCCGGAGGGCGGATCGGGGAGCGGGCGGCGACGGCCCTGGCCGTGCAGCTTCGCGAGCTCGGCCTGCCGCTCGCCCGGCTGAAGACCGGGACCCCGCCGCGGCTCGACGGCCGGAGCATCGACTGGGCCTCGCTGGAGCGGCAGGAGTCGGATCCGGGCGAGTGGACGATGTCGCCGATGACGGCCCGCCGCCCGGCGCCTCAGCTCTTCTGCGCGATCACCCGCACCAACCCCGCCACCCACGACCTCATCCGCGCCAATCTCGACCGCTCGCCGCTCTTCGCCGGAGACATAAGCGGGGTCGGCCCCCGCTATTGCCCGTCGATCGAGGACAAGGTTCACCGCTTCGCCGACCGGGACGGCCACCAGATCTTCCTAGAGCCGGAGGGGCTGGACGACGCCGCCGTCTATCCGAACGGGATCTCGACCTCCCTTCCCGAGGACGTGCAGCTGGCCATGGTCCGCTCGATGGCGGGGCTGGAGCGGGCGCTGATCCTGCAGGCCGGCTATGCGGTCGAATATGACCATGTCGATCCGCGCATCCTCGAACCGACGCTGGGCGTGAGGGACGTCGAGGGCCTGTATCTGGCCGGGCAGATCAACGGCACCACCGGCTATGAGGAAGCGGCGGCGCAGGGGCTGGTGGCCGGCGTCAATGCCGCCGCCTGGGCTGCGGGCGAGGCTCCGGTCCTGTTCGACCGGAGCGAAAGCTATATCGGCGTGATGGTCGACGACCTTACCCTGCAGGGCGTGACCGAGCCCTATCGGATGCTCACCGCGCGCGCCGAGTTCCGGCTTAGGCTGCGCGCCGACAATGCGGAGGCGCGGCTGACTCCGCAGGCCGTCGCCGCGGGCCTGACCGGGTGGGAGCGCCGCGCCCATTTCGAGGCCCGGCGGGCGGAGCGCTCGGCGGTGGAGCGGATTCTGGCGGGGCTCCGTTCGGGCGCCGAGCTGCGAAGCGCGGGCATCGGCGTCGGCGACGACGGCGCCCGCCGGCCGCTGACCGAATGGCTGCGCTATCCGGAGCTGGGCTCGGCGGCGCTGCTTCGGCTCGAGCCCGCTTTGGCCGGCTTCCGCCGCGACGCGATCGAAGAGGCGGTCGAGGACCACCGATACGCCCCCTATGTGGAGCGGCAGCAGGCGGAAGTCGCACGGCTGCGCAGCGACGAGAACGTCCGCATCCCCGGCGACGTGGATTATTCGGCGATTCCCGGTCTCTCGCTCGAAATGGCCGAGCGCCTCAGCGCTGCACGGCCCGCCACGCTCGGCGCGGCCCGGCGCATCAGAGGCATCACTCCTGCCGCTCTTGCGGCGATTCTTGTCCATTCGAGGCGAAAAGCGGCCTGATGGACGAAGCCGAAATCAGGGGCAAATTGGATGTTCCACGTGAAACATTAGAGAGGCTGGACGCCTTCGTCGCCCTGCTCCG
>DASQJV010000136.1:0-3921 GCA_035630855.1 Allosphingosinicella sp.
ATCTCCTCGAGCGCCGGAGCGATCATCCGGCAGGGACCGCACCATTCCGCCCAGAAATCGACGAGGACGGGCTTGTCGGAGGCGAGGACCTCCTGCTGGAAACTGTCGTCGCTGACGGACTGGGTCATGGGAATCTCCTGAAAGGCTCGGGTGCCATTTAGGGAGCCGTCGACGCCGGCTCAAGCACCGGCCGGTAGCGCTCGAGAAGCTCCGAAGGCAGGTCGAACAGCATCGGCGCCGCCGTGTAGAGCAATTTCGCCTCGACCGGGCGGCCCGGGAAGATGATCTTGAGCGCCTCGACATAGGCCGACATCTGGCGGAGGTGGGGCACCGGTATCTCCTCCAGGGAAGCGGGGGCGCGGCGGCCGGTCTTGAAGTCGGCGACGAGGATCCGGTCGGCCCCGACCAGGAGTCGGTCGACCGAGCCGGAGACGACCAGGCCGCCGGCGACCACCGCGGCGATCGGCGCCTCGGCGAGGGCGCCGGGACCGAACAGCTCGGAATGATCGGGGTCGGCGATGAGCCGGCAGGAATCCTCGACCAGGCTTCGGCGGAGCTCGGAATCCTCGACTCCGGCGGAGCGCTCGAGCCAGCGCGCGGCGCGCTCCGCCCGTTCGTCCTTCGGGACGTCGGGGAGCCGCTCGAACAAAGCGTGGAGGAGCCGCCCGCGCTGGGCCGCGGCGCGCATCGCCGGCGAGGGCGGCGGGTCGGCGACGTCGTCCTCGCCCAGCGCCGAGGGCGCGAGCGGCCTCGGCGGCCGGGCCTCGGCCGGGGCGGGACGGCCTATCCAGTCGGGCATAGCGCCCTGCGCGGCTTCGGGGCGGGGAGCGGCCCTGGTGAAGCTCTCGGGGTCGCCGAAGCGGCGGGCCCGGCCCCAGTGGGGATCGTCCTGCCATTCGGCGCCGAGCGAGGCGAGCGCCGGATCGAGCGCGGCCCACCAGCTCGAGGCGGCGGGGCCCTTGCGGTCGGCGGGACCGAGGGCTCCGCCGACATAGAGGCGCTCCTCGGCCCGGGTCGCGGCGACGTAGAGGAGGCGCCAATGCTCCTCGCGCTCGCGGCGGTCGATCTCGGCGAGGCGGGAGGCGACGGGTTCGGCGAGCTCGTCGCGGCGGGGGCGGAAGATGGGGATCGGGGGGGCGTCCGGAACGAGGGGGATGTTGGCGAAGTTGCCGCCGAAACCGCCGCCCTTGCGGTCCGGGTCGGAGCAGGCGTCGGCGAGGATAACCACCGGAGATTGCAGGCCTTTCGACCCGTGGACGGTCATCACCCGGACGGCGTCGAGGGGGGCGGAGGGATCGCGGACGATCTCGACCTCGCCGCGGGCGAACCAATCGAGGAAGCGCTGCAGCGACGGGGCCGCGCGGGACTCGAAATCGAGCGCCGCGGAGAGCAATTCCTCGATCGGGTCGCGCGCCTCGTTCCCGAGCCTTTCCAACAGCTTGTGACGGCCTCTTAAGGCCCCGCTCAAGATCGTCTCGAGGAAGGCGTGGGGGGTGGCATAATCGGCCATTCCGAGCAGCTCGTGGAGGCCGTCGAGGGTCGCCGCGAGGGTGGTGGTCGAAAGTTTAGAATTCGCCTCGAATCGCGATTTTTCGCCACGAATGTGGAGCCAGAGCGGGACTTCGCGGCGGAAGGAGGCGGCGAACAGCTCGTCCTGGGTCCAGCCGAACAAGGGCGAGACGAGCAGCGCGCCGAGATTGAGGTCGTCGAGCGGCTGGACGGCGAAGCGGACTGCGGCGAGCAGGTCGCGGACGGCGAGCGGCGCCGAAAGGGCGAGCCGGTCCACTCCGGCCACCGGCACGCCCTCGGCATGGAGGCGGGCGACGATCAGCGAGGCGAGGTCGCCGCGGCGGCGGACGAGGACGAGTATGTCCTCGGGCCTGACCGGCCGCTTCTTCGCCCCCTCGCCGAGCAGGAAGGGTTCGTCCATCCAGCGGCGGATCTGGCGCGCCAGCCGGGCGGCGTAGCGGCGCAGCGAATCGCTGACCCAGCCTTCCTCGCCCGCCTCCTCCTCCGCCGTCATATCCTCGCCGTGCGGGAACCAGAGGGTGACCGAGCCGGGCCTCGTCTTGTGATGGCTTTCGTGCAGGTTGGGCGGGCGCGGGAGGCCCATGGCCTCGTGGCCCAGCCCCTCGATCAGCCGGTCGACCGCGGCGAGGACCGGCGGCGAGGAGCGGAAGCTCAGGTCGACCGAGAGATCGAGGAAATCGCGGCCGACCGACTCGGCCTGGCGGGCGAACCAGGTCCGGGCGGCCTCGAAGCTGTCCGGATCGGTCCCCTGGAAGCCGAAGATCGCCTGCTTGTAGTCGCCGACGGTGAACAGGGTGCGGTGGCGCTTCGACGCCCCCTCCCCGGCGAAGAACTCGAGGGTCAGGGCGATGACGATGTTCCACTGCGCCTGGTTGGTGTCCTGGGCTTCGTCGACGAGGATATGGTCGGTCTGCTGGTCGAGCTTGTAGCGCACCCATTCGCCCATCCCGGGCGCGCGCAGCAGCCGCTCGGCGAGCCGGATGAGATCGTCGAAATCGAGGACGGCGTGGGCGCGCTTGGCCGCGCTCCAGGCCTCCGCATAGACCTGGCCGGCGCGAAGGCCGGCGGCGAGGCAGGCGACGAGCGCGGCGACCTTGCGCATCGTCAGCAGGCGCGAGCAGCATTCGAAGGCGGCCATGGCCAGTTCTATATAATTCTCATCTTGCGGCGCTTGCCCTTTGGAAAAGCTTCGTATTTCACCGTCGGCCTTGGCCCAGACGTTGTGGAGCTTATCCAGAAGCCGCGCGCGCTCGGCCGGCCCCGCGGCGGCCCATTGCTCGCACAGGGAGGCGCGCTCGAGGCCGCTCTTCGTGCCCCACCCGCTATTCAGTAGGCCGATCCGGCGGAGCGCGGCGACGTCGAAGGCGTCGTCGCAGCATTCCCCGGCGATCGCCTCGTCGATGTCGCCGGGCGGAAGCCCGAAGGCGAGTCGGAGGCGGTCCTCGACCAGCTCGGGGGGGCCGAGTGACGTCATGGCGTCGGGCGAGCGGGCGCAGCGGCGGACGAAGGCCTCGGCGCCGCCCTCGCCGAGCCGGTGGCTGACCGACTGGAGGTCGGCGATCAGGCGACGGTCGCCCTCCTCCTCCGCCCGGACCAGCATCCCGGCGAGGGTCTGGCGGGCGAGCAATTGCTCCTCGCGGCCCTCGAGCGGACGGAAGCCGGGCACCAGCCCCGCCTCGGCCGGGAAGGCGGCGAGAAGCCCCTGGGCGAAAGCGTGGATGGTCTGGATCCGGAGGCCGCCGCCGGCGGCGTCGAGCACCCGGGCGAAGAGGCGGCGCGCCCGGGCGCGCGCCTCGGGGTCGTAATCCTCGCCCAGCGCGCGAAGCTCGCCGGCGAGCTCCGAGTCCCTCAGCCTCACCCAATAAGCGAGCCGCCGATGGATCCGGTCCGCCATCTCGGCCGCTCCGGCCTTGGTGAAGGTCAGGCAGAGGATCGAGGCGGGATCCACCCCGGCGAGGAGGAGGCGAAGGACCCGCGCGGTGAGGACGTGGGTCTTGCCGGTGCCCGCCGAAGCGGAAAGCGCGGCATGGTCGCGCGGATGCGATGCCCGCAACTGCTCGTCTTCCAGGTGGGCGAGCGGGGAAAGACGGCGCGGCATTCCTACGCACCTAGCCCGGCCTGCACCCGGCGTCACCGCCTCGGGGTGGCGAATTTTCGCCGTTAACCAACCGAAGTAACCGCAATCCAAGCTTCGATGGCTAAGGCTCGCGCATGCGGACAGCCCTTCCGACCAGCGAGAGCCAGTTCAACCCCACGCGCTGCGTGCGGTCGATGTCCGGTCTCGGCGCTCCGCGCACCGCCTGGATCGCGGAATTGCGCAAGGGGCAGCTGCGCCTCGCCGGAAGCGGGTTCGTCCTCGCGCTGGCCGTTCACATCCTGTCCGTCGCGATA
>DASQJV010000137.1:0-3427 GCA_035630855.1 Allosphingosinicella sp.
CAGGTCCGCGATCACCGAATCGCTTTTGCCGCGGGCCACGAACAGCAGGCATTCGCGCTGCCGGTCCGAAAGCGGCGCAGGCTGCAGATAGATTTCGCCCGGCCTCTGCCTGACGAGCTTGCGGGCGGCCTCGAAGGCGAAGCTTCCAAGCGCCTGGGCGGCCGAGGTGGAGGCTTCCGGGAAGGGCCTGTCGGCCCCCACCGAGAAGCTGCAGGATCCGAACGTCTCGCCCGGCACATGGTTGGGGACCGTATAGCCCTGGCAGATGCCGTGCCGCGCGGCCTCGCGCATATAATCCGCTTCGGCGGCGGTGACGGTGAGCAGGGAATCGAGCTGATCCCATTTGAAGCCGCTCGACATGCGCTCGGCCGCTCTCACCACCGGGTCGGTCAGCTTCGGCAGCTCGCGGACATATCCCTGCCATTCCAGCGGATAGTTGGTGAGCCGGACATGCTCGTCCTCCGGACGCCCGAAAAGGACGTGATGGACGATCGCGAAATAATCGAAGCCCAGCTGCTTGACCGCGGCTTCGATGAGCGCTCTCAGCTCCGCCATGCTGGCGACCTTCGCCGCCTCCGTCACGAAGTCCTGAACGACGGCAAGACCGTCCTGGCGTTGCGCAGCTTTGAGGTCGCTGACGACGGACACCCGCAAATTTACTCCATTTCGGATCGGCGAAACCCTTCGAACGGATAGAGTGAAGAGGTATAGCAGTCAAACCTTGGGTTATGGCCGGCTCCGGGTTTATCCGGAGGCAGAACGACCCTCGGCCGATAGCTGTCATGGTGCCGAGTGTCCGACTCGAACGGACGACCTACCGCTTACAAGGCGGTTGCTCTACCAGCTGAGCTAACCCGGCCCACCTCCCAAATGGCCCGATCTCCGGCGAAGGTCCAGTCCCCGTTGACCCAGCGCCTTCGACCGGGCGAGAGTGGGGCGACTGGCCGCGGCGGGGGAATGAGTGCGTTTCTCGACTCACTTGAGGGGAGCTTGCTGGGCGGCGCTCGGCCTTGCCGCCGCGGCGGCGGCGCAGCCGGCGGAGCCGCCGCGGCACGAGAGCGCCTGGCCCGCGCTCGTCTCCGGCTCCAACCCGGCCGAGCTCGGCGCCAGCCTCGACCTCGGCCCCAATCTCGAACGCGGCCGCTCGCCGCGCTCCGAGCTCGCCGAGCATCGCCGGCTGGGCGAGGCGCTGGCGGCGCTGGCGCCCCAGCGCCGCGGGGTCGTCGACGCTTATGTCCTCGTCGTCGGCCTCGACAGCGACCCCGTCTTCGGCCGCGAGGCGCGCGAGGCCGCGAAGGTGCTGTCGCGCCGCTTCGACGCCGCCGGCAGGACCCTTGCGCTGGCCGGCGGCGACGGCCGCGGCGGCGACGCTCTGCCGATGGGATCGCTCCACGCCTTCAACCTCGCCATCGCCCGGATCGCCGAGCTGATGGATCCGGACGAGGATGTGCTGGTCCTCTACTCGACCGGCCACGGCGCTCCTTACGGGATCACCTATCATGACGGCGACCAGGGCTATGGAGTCCTGACCCCGGTCCGGCTCGCCGGCCTGCTCGACGAGCTTCGCCTGCGCAACCGCCTGCTCATCCTGTCCGCCTGCTATTCCGGGATCTTCGTCCCGCTCCTGTACAGCGAGACGACGGCCCTGTTCACCGCCGCTTCGGCGAGCCGGACCTCGTTCGGCTGCGAGTCGGACAACGACTGGACCTTCTTCGGCGACGCGATGATCAACCGCGCCCTGCGCAAGCCGCAGCCGCTCGCAGCCGCCTCGGTGGAGGCGCTCAGGCTGGTCGGCGAGTGGGAGACGGCGAAGAGATACGAGCCCTCCTACCCGCAGGTGAGCATCGGCGGCCGGGTCGATTCCTGGCTGAAGCCGCTCGAGGCGCGGATGCCGAGGACGGCGACGCAGCCGGTCGGGAAGCCGTCGGTGGGACGGTAGAGCGTAGCGGCCCCTCCCTCTCCCCTTCAGGGAGAGGGGTTTACAATATCCCGAAGGTCCAGCCCTCCGTGCGCGCCAGCTCCGCGGTCAGGCCGTCGGGCACGAAGGCGCCCGGCTCAGAGGCGGCGAGGGCGCGCATTCCGGCGGCGGTGACGAGGGCGTCGGCCTGGTGGTCGTCGGGCTCGAAGCGGAGCCGCGCCGGGCGGCTGCCGAGTCCCGCGAGCGCCCGGTTGAGCTCGGCCCGCGACCTCAGCTTGGCGCCGCTGAGGCCGGCCCGACGCAGGTAGATGCGCGTGTAGATCTCGACGACGGCGCTGCCCCGCTCCGGCAAGGGGTCCATCGGCCAGATCGCGACCCGGCCGTCGAGGCGGTGGAGCAGCCGCATTCCCGAGAAGCTCGCCTTGGCGACCTGGGCGGCGCCGATCGCGTCATAGGCGCTCGCCGTCTTGCGGCCGCCCTGGGCGTTCAAGCGAGCGTCGCACTGGCGGAAATGCATGAAGCGGGCCTTCTCGCCGTCGGCGATTCCGAAATAGAAATGGCGGCGGTGGGCCTGTTCGAGGAAGCTGGCGGCGCCGAGGTCCTCGTCGGCGCTGCGCGAGTCGACATAGGCCCAGAAGTCGCGCGCGGCCGAAGGGACGCCCGGCTCCCCGGGCAGATATTCGCCGCGCTCGGCGATCGGCGGGGCGAAGCTGAAGTCGAAGCCGAACAAAGTCGGCGCCGCCGCCGCCTCGGCGAGAAGCCACTCAAGCACTTCGGTCCGCGACCAGACGTGATCGGGACGGACCAGCTTGGGAGCGCCCTCGCCCGCGGCGCAGATCGCGACCGCGATGCCCTTGTGCCGCCTGCCCTTGGCGCCGGACCAGTCGATCGCTGCGAACCGCTCGAAACCCGGAGTCACTTCCTCTTCCGCGGTCTCGGCCTGGGCTTGGCGGCGCTCCAGGCATGCGAGCGCTCGATAATCTCCCGGACCCGTTCCGGATCGGGGCTGTCGTAGCGGATGAGGACGGCCGGCCAGCCTTCGTAATGGGGAGACTGCCAGAAGGTGTCGGGGTCGGTCTCCTTGAGCAGCTCGACCGTGTCGAGATCGATGGCGACTCCGAACGAACTCCTGTCCTCGTGGCCGGTGTAGAGGAAGGCCCGGCCGTTCACCTTGACCGCGGGCTTGCCGTAGCTGGTCGAGAGCTCGGTATCCGGCAGGGTGAGCGCGAAAGCGACGGCCTCGTCCCAATCCTTCACGGCCGGAGCGCCCCGAGGATTTCGGCGGTGAACTTAGCGACGTCGAAGCGGGCGCCGGCCGGATCCTCGCCCCGGCGGACGATGACGACCTTCCGGCTCGGCACGATCACGACATACTGGCCGCGATTGCCGAAGGCGGCGAAGGTGTCCGCCGGGACTCCGGGGCTCCGGTTCATCAGCCAGAAGGTGGCGCCGTAGCCGAACTCGCCCTCGGGCTGCGGCCCCGACGGGCGGGTGACGTAGTCGCGCCAG
>DASQJV010000138.1:0-5224 GCA_035630855.1 Allosphingosinicella sp.
CGAAGTCGAAGAAGGTGCTGACCTGGGCTTCGGCGCCCTGGATCCGGCCCTTGTCGGTGTTGAACGGGCCGGTGAGCAATATCGGCACGCCGGTCACCGGATCGGGCGCCCCGAACAGGGACTGGCCGTTGGCGATGAAGCCCCTCATGTCGCGGCGGAACAAGGCCAGGGACGCGAAGCCGTTGCGGGAGAAATAATATTCGAGGCTCGCGTCATAGTTTCGCGAGTTGAGCGGCACCAGGAAGGGATTGCCGCCCGAGGCGTTGCGGAAGCAGCTCGTCGCGCCGGGGCTGCAGACCACCGGAGGCCCCAGGTTGAGCGCCGGATTGAGCTGCTCGAAGCTCGGCCGGGTGCGGGTCTCCGTCGCCGCGAGGCGCAATTGCCATTCGGGCGAGAAGCGGACGCGCATGTTAAAATTGGGCAGCCAGTCGGTATATTCGTTCTGGAAGCTGACCGGCTGCGTTCCGCCGCCGAAGAGGAAGAGCGTGCCGTTGATGTCCTCCTCGGTCTTGACCGCCCGGAGTCCGACCGCGCCGTCCACCACCGTCTCGCCGCCGAGGCCGAACTCGTAGTTCAGCTGGACGTAGCCGGCGAGGGACTTCTCGTTGATGTCGAACGAGCGCGCCGGGTCGACCGGAGGTCCGTCGACCGATCCCTGCCCGTTCAGCGCGATATTGAACTGGCGCAGCTCGGTGAGGTTGTTCCACACGCTGTCGAAGGTCGGCGCCAGCCAGGTCAGCGGGGCCGGCTTGTGGTCGTCGCCGTGGAAGGCGGGATGGAACAGCTCGTAGTCGAGCGGCACCGCGCTCAGCGGAACGTTGCGGCCGCGCTGGTTCCAGTAGAAGGCTCCTGCCGTCCGCGAGGCGTCCCGGTTGACGAAGCGCACGCCGGCCTGGAGCTTCGGAAGGAAAGAGATTCCGGACTCATATTCGAAGTCGAGCCGGGCCTGCCAGTCGTCGCCCTTCGCGGTCAGATAATCCTCGAAGAAGCCGCGATAATTGTAGATCGCCGGATTGGACGGATCGATGCCGCGCACCTGGAAGGTCGGGCCGGACCCGCCGGGACGGCCGGTGAACCAGTCGACCGAGAAATTGTTGGTGTTCAGCTCATAGTCGACGCTCTCGGTCCTGAGGTCGAATTTGGAGCTGGTGCGGGCGACATCGGCGGAGATGCGCAGCGCGCCGGCATCGTAGCTGCCGCCGACGGCGAACTGGTAGGTGTTGGTGTCGCGCTTGGTCGCGCCCTGGAAGCCCCAGGTCTCGGTCGACGAGCAGCAGGCGGTCGGCCGGTTGACGGTTCCGCTGAGGATGTTGGAGCCGTCGAGGACGATATTCTCGTAGCTGGCCCCGCCCCAGAGCGGCTGCGCCCACATATTGTCGGTGACGTTCTCGCGATAGCCCTGCCAGAGCCCTTCGACGTAGAATTCGAGGTCGGGCGACGGGCGCCACTGAAGCGCGCCGTTGATCGAGGGCCGCCAGCGCTCGGCCTGATTGTAGTGGATCTCGGGCCAGTCGGGCGACCGCGCGCCCGCCAGGTCGGCGATGAAGAAGCCGTGCCGGCGGATCGAATCCTGATAGTGGAAGCGGGTGTAGGAGAAGTTGATCAGAGCTCCGAGCTCGCCGTCGCCGACGTCCCAGCGATTGCTGATCAGAAGCTGCGCGTTCGGGCTCAAATCCTCCGACTGGTTGGGATAATTGGCCCAGACCGAGCCCGCGATCTCGAAGCCCTTGAAGTCGAACGGCCGGCGGGAGCGGACGTTGATCAGGCCGGACAGTCCGGGCTCGACCAGATTGGCGGTCGACGACTTGAACGCCTCGATGGCGCTGATCCCGCCCGCCGGGAAGTCCTGCAGAGCGACCGAGCGGGTCTCGGCGGTGAAGATCTCGCGGCCGTTGTAGGTCGTCGTGTAGAATTGCTCGTCGAGGCCGCGCAGCAGCACGTTGCCGGCCTCGCCCCGCTCGCGCACCACCTGGATGCCCGGGATCCGGGCCGCCGTATCCGAAACCGCGACGTCGGGCAGCTTTCCGATATCCTCGGCGACGATCGCGTCGATGATCTGCTCGGAGTTGCGCTTGACGTTCTGGGCGGATTCGAGGCTCCGACGAAGGCCGGTGACGACGATCTCCTGCTCGCCCTCGGCGACGTCGGTCTGGGCTTCGGGATCCGCGGGCGATTGCTGCGCCTCGGCGCCGGGATCGGGCGGGCTCGCCGGGTCGCCCTGGGCCAGAGCGGGCGTTGCGGCGAAGGCGAGGATTGCGGCGGACGACGAGCACAGGACAAGTGTCTTCAGGCGCATGGCAGGCCTCCCCGGCTATGTGAGCCCTTTCTCCGGGCTTCTTTCGGGCCTCGTCCTACAGTCAAGCGGCGGAAGCTGACAAGCCATTTATCGGATTTATAGGCGGTGTGGCCAAGCGGTCGCAGGACAGGTTAGGAACGCCTCCGTGAACCAACAGGCCATCCGCAGAATCGTGATCGTCGGCGGCGGGACGGCGGGCTGGATGGCGGCCGCCGCCCTCGCCCGGCTGCTCGACCGCCGCTCGCTCGGCATCACCCTCGTCGAGTCCGACGAGATCGGCACGGTCGGGGTCGGCGAGGCGACCATCCCGCCGCTCATCGCCTACAACAACATGCTCGGGATCGACGAGGACGAGTTCCTCGCCGCGACCCGGGGCACGTTCAAGCTGGGCATCGAGTTCGTCGACTGGGGGGCGCCCGGCGAGCGCTATTTCCATCCGTTCGGCCCCCACGGCCAGGACTTCCGGGGAGTCCATTTCCACCAGCTCTACCTGCGCGAACGCAGGCGCCGCGAGCTTCCCGCCATCGACGCCTGGTCGATGAGCGCGATGGCCGCCTCGCTCGGCCGCTACGCCCGGCCCGGCCCCGACGCGCGCCTGCCTTTCTCGCAATTGCTCCACGCCTTCCATTTCGACGCGAGCCTCTACGCCCGCTTCCTGCGCGGCCGAGCGGAAGCCGACGGCGTCCGCCGGGTCGAGGGGAAGATCGTCGACTCCGCGCTCGACGGCGCCGGCGGCAACGTCGAATCCGTCACCCTGGAGGACGGCACCACCCTGGAGGGCGACCTGTTCATCGACTGCTCCGGCTTCCGGGGCCTTCTGATCGAGGGCAGGCTGGAGACCGGCTATGAAGAGTGGAAGCAATGGCTCCCCTGCGACCGGGCGGTGGCGGTCCCGAGCCTCTATCCGGGCCAGCCCGATCCCTTCACCCGCTGCACCGCGCGCTCCAGCGGCTGGCAGTGGCGGATCCCGCTCCAGCACCGGATGGGCAACGGGCTGGTCTATTCGAGCGACCATATCTCCGACTCCGACGCCGCCGCGCTGGTGCTCGCCAATCTCGAGGGCGAACCGCTCGCCGAGCCTCGCCGGCTCGCCTTCATCGCCGGCCGCCGCAAGCTGGCCTGGAACCGCAACGTCGTCTCGCTCGGCCTGTCGAGCGGCTTCATCGAGCCGCTGGAATCGACCAGCATCCACCTCATCCAGAGCGGCATCGTCAAGCTTCTCGCGCTCTTCCCGGACCGGCGCTTCAACCCGGTCGAGCGCGACGAATATAATCGCCAGATGCAGGAGGTGTACGAGGACGCCCGCGACTTCATCATCCTCCACTACAAGGTGACCCGCCGGGACGATTCCGATTTCTGGAACCGGTGCCGGACGATGGCCGTGCCGGACAGCCTCGAGCGCAAGATCGAGCTCTGGCGGGCGAAGGGCCGGGTGTTCCGGGAGGGGCGGGAGCTGTTCGGAACGCCGAGCTGGGCGGCGGTGATGCTCGGCCAGGGCCTGGTCCCCGAGGACCACGAGCCCGCCGCCGACGCCCTCGACGCGGACATGATCGCCGAGGCCATGGACAAGATGCGCGAGAGCTACGCCCGGATGGCCGAGCATATGCCCAGGCACGGCGACTTCATCGCCCGCTGCGGGGCGGCGGCCGGGGCGGGGTAATGCCTCTTCGTCATGCCGGACTTGATCCGGCATCCATGAACACGTCCGCAGGAGTTTTCGTGCCGCGGTGTTCATGGATCCCGGATCAAGTCCGGGATGACGATTCCGCCTCCACGTCCTCCAGCCCCAGCCACCGCGCCATCAGCTCGAGCTCGGCCGCCAGCCTCTCCCCCGTCTCCGCCGGCGCTCCCGGCTCCAGCGTCGTCCGCCGCACCAGCAACCGCGAGCGCGCCCGGTCGGCCTTGAGGTCGACCCGGGCGACCAGCGCCTCGTCGAGCAGGAAGGGCAGGACGTAATAGCCGTGCACCCTTTTCTCGGCCGGCGTGTAGATCTCGATCCGGTAGCGGAAGCCGAACAGCCGCTCGGTCCGGCCGCGCTCCCAGACCAAAGGGTCGAACGGCGCGAGCAGCGCCTGCCCCGAGATCCGGCGCGGGCGGCGGGCGTCGCGATGCAGATAGGCGGTTCTGGCCCAGCCCTCGACCTCGACCGGGAGGAGAATCCCCTCCTCCGCCAGCTCCGCCACCGCCGCCCTCGCCTCCTCGGGCTTGAGCCGGAAATAATCCCTGAGGTCGGTTTCGGTCGCGATTCCCAGCGCCTGTGCGGCATGCGTCACCAGGGCGCGCCGAGCGTCCGCCTCGTCAGGCGTCGGGATTGCCAGGACGGCGGGGGGAATGACCCGCTCGGTGACGTCGTAGACCCGCTCGAAGCCGGGGCGGCGGGTCGCGGTGGCGATGAGGCCGGCCCAGAACAGCCATTCCAGGGCGCGCTTGGTCTCGCCCCATTCCCACCAGCCGCCTTTGCCCCTGCCCTCCTCGAAATCCGAGGCGGCGAGCGGCCCCTCGGCCCTGATCCGCTCCAGGATCGAATCCGCCTCCGGGCGGCGTTCGCGGGCATAGGCCCTGAGGCTGCCCCAGCCGATTTCGCCGCGCTCGGCCCGGGCCATCCGCCAGCGCAGCAGCGGGTGCATCTCGAGCGGGACGAGCGAGGCTTCGTGGGCCCAATATTCGAACAATCGGCGGTCGCGCTTCCTTCCCCAGGCGGAGCGGTCGAGCAGGCCGCGGTCATAGGCGCCGAGCCTCGAGAAGGCGGGCAGGTAATGGGCCCGGACGAGGACGTTGACGCTGTCGATCTGGTGGAGGCCGAGCCGGGCGACGGTCCGGCGAAGGTCGCCCGCCGCCGCCGACTTCGGCCGCGGGCGCCCGAAACCCTGGGCGGCCAGCGCGATCCGGCGGGCCTGGGCAAGCGACAGGCGCCCGGTCACGCCCGGC
>DASQJV010000139.1:0-3157 GCA_035630855.1 Allosphingosinicella sp.
ACAGGCTCACCCGCATCCCGCGCAGGAAGGGCCGCTCGCGGGCGAATTTCTGGAGGCCGAGGTCGGCGAACAGGCGCAGGTTCACGGTGGTGAAATCGTCGAAGAAGAGATCGTCGCCGGTGCCGCCGCCGGCGAGCGCTCCGCCGCGGACGAAGGTCGCGCTCTGCCAGTTGGCGGTCAAGCGGGCGCCGAGTCCGTTCTTGAACAGGCCGCCCTGGAATTCGAGCTCGTGGCGCGGCCGGCCGCCGCGGCTGCCGGCGGCGGAGCCGTCGAGGAAATCGAGCTCGGGGACTCCGGGGCGGATCAGCACCGTGTCGGTGAAATGCCAGGTGTGGTAGAGGGCGAGCTGGAGCCGGCCTCCGCCCGGCCCGCCGCCGAAGCCTCCGCGCCCGCCTCCGAAGCCGCCGCGACCGCCGCCGCGGAAGCCGCCTTCGCCGCGGGGACCGCGCCCGCCCGCCGGCGCGGCCTGGCCTTCGGCGGGCCGGGCCTGGCCCGCGCCGGGCGCGGGCGTTCCCGGGGCTCCGGGCGTCCCGGGCGCACCTGCGGCGCCCTGCCTGCCCTGGCCGAAGCGGCCGCGGCCCTGGCCGGGCTGGGGCTGAGGGCCGAACGGGAGGCCGAGGTTGAAGCCCCAGCGAAGGTCGGAGCGGTCCTGCCGAGCGAAGTTGACCGGGCGGTTGTCGATGAGGAAGAGCCGTCCGTCCGAATCGCGCTGGAAGCGCTCCGGGAAGGCGGCCTCGATCTCGGCCGTCGCCGACGGGAAGCCGGAGATGGCGTCGACGATCCGGCTCGACGTGTAATTGGCGGTGAGCGTCAAATCCTTGTCGGAGATCGGCCGGACCGTCGCGCCGAGCTTCCACACCCGGCGGTTGTCGGCGACCAGCGCCGGGTTGCCGCCGTCGATCCGGGTCACCTCGACGCTCTCGCCGCGGACGAAGTCGAAGACCTGCACCCCCGGGGTCTGCAGCAGCGGGTCGCCGAGCTGCTGCATCGAGGGGGCCCCGTCCTCGTCGGTGACCGAGGCGATCAGGCTGAGCTGCGAGATGGGCGACCAGTTGAGCCCGGCGCCGAGCGTTCGCAGCGTTCCGAAATCGGAGAGATGCTCGACCTCGGCGTTAAGATTGGCCGAGAGGTTGCCGAGCGCCGACAGGACCGCCCGGCGTCGGCTGGCGATCGGGATGTCGATGTTCACCTGCGCGTGCTCGCGGGCGCGGGAGAGCTCGCGGACGGTGAAGATTCCGACGCGATCCGAATGGCTGTTGAGTCCGCGCGCTTCGAAGCCGGCGCGGGCGGCGGCGGTGACCTCGCCGCCGGGCAGGTCGAACAGCGGCCCGTTGAGGAGCAGCTCGGCATTGCCGATCTGGCTGACCGAGCGCGAGCGGCTGAGGCCGAGGCTGGTCTGGGTCTCGGTCTCGCTGGCGCTTCGGTCGAGGGCGCCGGTCAGGGTCCATTGCCAGGGGGCGATGGCGCCGTAGACCGAAAGCCCGAGATGCCCCGAGCGGGTGTCGCTCTCGCGCCTCAGGCCCGGCGGGGTCAGGCTCGGCCTGGGCAGTCCGAGAAAAGCGGTGCTCGAATTGACGTCGAACGTGGCGTTGAGGGTCGCGCTGACGGTCTCCGAGACGGAGCGGTTGAGGGTGCCGCTGAGCTCGAGCTGGTCCGTGCGGGGCAGCAGGGTGCGGTAGCGGCCGAGCTCGATCCCTTCGACCGGCTCGGCCTGGACGATGTCGCGCTCGCTCTCGAACAGGGCTCCGCTTCGGCGGAATTCGGCGCCGAGATTGACCCGTCCGGCGTTGTTGATCTGCAGGTAATTGAGCTCGGCGCCGTAGGATTCGCGGCCGCCGGCGGTGGCGAGGCCGCCCTGCACCTCCGTCGTATAGGCGTCGAACCGGCGCCTGAGGACGAAGTTGACCACCTTCTGCTCGGCCGGATAGCCATATTTGAGGGCGACTTCCTCCGGCAGGACGTCGACCCGGGTGATCGCCTCGGGCGGGATGTCGCGGATCTCGGAGAAGCCCGAGATGCGCCGGCCGTTGAGGAGGATGACCGGGCGGCCGTCGTCGCGGCCTCGGCCGCTGCGGGTCTGCGGGGCGATCGCCTCGAGCAATTCGGTGAGGTTGCCGGCGCCGAGCGCCCTGATCTCGCGGCGGTCGAACTGGACCTCGGGCTGGATGTCGCCGATCACGGCGCCGCGCTGGCGCTGGCCGGTGACGACGATCGTCTCGCCGTCCTCGTCCTCCTCGAGCTCGGCGTCGGGATCCGCGGCCTCGGGCGCGGCTTCCGGGTCCGTCGGCGCCGCCGCGGGGGGCTCCGGGACGGGCGCCGGAACCGGCTCGGGCGGAGGCGCTTCCTGGGCGAGGAGCGGCGAGGAGGCGGCTCCGGCGAGAAGGGCGAGGAGGAAGGATCTGCGGAGGGGCACGCGATTACTACCTTTTTTTGTTTTTTCAGCCTGAAGAACCTGACCGGGCCGTGGGCCAGAGCGGCTGAACGCATTCTGTATCCGGTCGTATCCTCGCGTTAAGGTGGACTCATGGCCGCCGCTCCGCACCCCGACCTCGTGTCGCGCTTCCGACTTGACCTGGAGGCCGTGGGCAGGGCCGGCGCCGGGCCGGTCGCGCTCGCCGTCTCGGGCGGGCCAGACAGCCTCGCTCTGCTCCTGCTCGCCCACGCCGCCCGGCCCGGGCGGGTGAGCGTTGCGACGGTGGACCACGGCCTTCGTCCCGAGAGCGCGGACGAGGCGGCGGCGGTCGCCCGCCTGTGCGGCGGGATCGGGGTCGCTCACGCCATCCTCCCTGCCAGGGTCCAGTCCGAAGGGGAGGGCCTCCAGGCCGCGGCGCGGAAAGCGCGCTACGCCGCGCTCGCGGCGTGGATGGACGAGCGTGGCCTCGGCCTCCTGCTCACCGCCCATCATTGCGACGACCAGGCCGAGACCCTGCTGATGCGGCTCGCCCGGGGCTCGGGCGTCGCCGGGCTCGCCGGGGTGAGGGCGATCGGGACGGTTCCGGGCAGCGGCGGCCGGCTTCGCCTCGGCCGTCCGCTGCTCGGCTGGCGGCGGAGCGAGCTCGAGGCCGTCGTCGCCGCCGCCGGCATCGAGCCCGCTCGCGACCCGAGCAATTCCGACGAGAGGTTCGACCGGGTGCGGATCCGGCGCCGGCTGGCGGAG
>DASQJV010000140.1:0-4333 GCA_035630855.1 Allosphingosinicella sp.
TTGATCGTCAGGACGTAGTCGTAGCGGTTGGTGCCGGGCTCGCCGAACGCCGTGTTCGAGCCGGCGAGGAACGAGACGCCCTCGATCTGGGTGATGTTGGAGGTGAGGGTGAGCGAGCCGTACGCACCCTGCAGGACCAGGGTGTCGCCGCCGTCGCCGCCGTTCACCACATCCGCCGAGGTCAGCGAGCCGATGAAGAAGATGTTGTCGTTGCCGGCACCGCCCAGCACGGTGTCGTTGCCGCCGTCCTGGAGGCGGAGCACGTCGTTGCCGGCGCCGCCGGTGATGACATTGGCCGCGGAATCGCCGCGGAAATCGTGGGCGGTTGCCGACGTCGCGGTCAGCTTCTCGACGTTGGTTCCGACCAGGCTGTAGCTCGCCAGGGAGGTTCGGATCTCGTCGGTGCCCTGGCCGCTCTCCTCGGTGACGACGTCGCCCGGATTGTCGACATGATAGATGTCGTTGCCGCGCCCGCCCTGCAGCCGGTCGGCGCCGGCGCCGCCGTCGAGCGTGTCGTTGCCGGAGGATCCGAGGATGTAGTTGGCGGCTCCGTTGCCGATCAGCACCTGGCCGGCGGAAGACTGGCCGAAGAGGTTCTCCAGATTGTCTCCGAGGGCATAATTGCCCTCGTTGAGGACGACCGTGTCGACGCCTTCGTCCGCCAGCTCGACGATCGTGTCTCCGGCATAGATCGAATATTGGTCGTCGCCCTTGCCGCCGACGAGCGTGTCCTGGCCGCCCCCGGAGCGGATGTAATTGCCGCGGTCGGTTCCGACCAGCCGCTGTTTGGCCGAAGTCCCGTGCAGGTTCTCGAGATCGGACCTCAGCGCATATTCGGCCAGGCTCGTGACCACGGTGTCGCCGGAGCCGTTGCCGACAAAGGCCGGCGGAACGGCGTCCTCCTCCTCGACGATCACATCCCCGAGGTCGTCTATCGTATATTCGTCGGAGCCCTTGCCGCCGATCAGGATGTCGGCGCCGGCGCCGCCGTCGAGCCGGTCGTTCCCGGCGCTCCCGGTGAGGGTGTTGGCGAGGGCGTTGCCGAGGAGGATGTGCCATGCGCCGCCGAGGATGATGGCGTTCTCGACGTTCGCCGAGAGTATGTAATAGCCGGTGCCGACGATGCGGAGCTCGTCCGTGCCGCCGCCGGCCTCCTCGACGGCCCTGTCCCCCTGATCGTCGAGATAATAGACGTCGTCGCCGGCGCCGCCGCTCATCGTATCGTAGTCGGCGCCGCCGTCGAGCAGGTCGTTGCCGTCGCCGCCGCTGAGCGTGTCGATGCCCGCGCCGCCGTAGAGCAGATCGTCGTCGCCGTCGCCGAAGAGCTGGTCGGCGCCCGCTTCGCCGCGAAGCTCGTCGCGCCCGGCGCCGCCGGCGATCCGGTTGGCGAGGCCGTTGCCGGTCAGCTGCTGACCGGAGCCGAGGGTGCCGGTGAGATTCTCCACGGTCGCGAAGCCTGCGAGGCTGTAGCTCGCGAAAGCGGTGCGGATCTCGTCGGTTCCGGCCGAATCCTCGACGAGGTCGCCCGAATCGTCGACGATGTAGACGTCGTTGCCGGCGCCGCCGATCATCCGGTCCGCGCCCGCGCCGCCGTCGAGCAGGTCGTTGCCCGCGCCGGCGGTGACGACATTGGCGAGGCCGTTGCCGGTCAGGCTCTGGCCCAGCGCCGTCCCTGACAGCCGCTCGAGATTCGCCCCCAGCGTGTAGGCGGCGAGCGAAGTCTGGACCTCGTCGGTGCCGCCTTCCTGCTCCTCGACGACGCTGTCGCCCGCCTGGTCGACCCGGTAGCTGTCGTCGCCGGCGCCGCCCGTCATGACGTCGGCGCCGCTTCCGCCGTCGAGCAGGTCGCCGCCGTCGCCGCCGGCCAGGAGGTCGTCGCCGCCCTCGCCGAGCAGAATGTCGGCAAGCGCCCCGCCGCTCAGCGAGTCGGCGCCCGCCGTGCCCGACAGGCTGAAGCGCTCGATCCCGCTGAAGGTGATCCGTCGGCCGGCGCCGTCCCCAATCCAGCCGTCATATCCGCCGAGCGGATTTTCGGTCAGGCTCGAGCTCAGGAAGGCGGCTCCCGCCGCGAAGCCGACGGTGAGGCTGTCCTCCCCCTCGCCGCCATTCGCCTCCTCCTCGCCGTCGATCCGGCCCGGGTCGAGCTGGTCGTCGCCGTCCCCGCCGTCGAGGCGATCCGAGCCTGAGCCGCCCTTCAGCCGATCGGCGCCGGTACCGCCGGCGAGGATGTCCGAACCGTCGCCGCCGTCGAGCCGGTCGTCGCCGTCGCCGCCCTCGATCTCGTCGTCCCCGGCCTCGCCGTAGAGCAGGTCGCCGCCGCCGCCGCCCTCGACGACGTCGTTCCCGGCGCCGCCCTCGATCTCGTCGACTCCGCCGCCGCCGTCGAGGCTGTCGTTGCCGTCCCGCCCGTAGAGGATGTCGTCGCCGCTGCCGCCGGCCAGCTGGTCGTCCCCCGAAGTCCCGTCGAGCAGGATCTCGGCGAAGGCGATCGTGGTCAGCGAATTGGGATAGGAGCCGCCCCCTCCCGGGTTGAGGTCCTTCAGGAGGATCGTCCCGGCGGGCGTTCCGTCCGTCATCCACAGCTCGGGGCCGCCGACCAGGTCGTTGGCCTGGAAGAGGGCGACGTCGCGAAGGACCGCTCCGGCGTTGCCGTAGGAGTTGGCGCTGCCCGGAGCGATGTCCTTGAGGATCATCGTGCCCTCGGGGGTTCCGTCGGTCACCCAGGCTTCGATGCCCGCGGCCGCCGTGGTCGCCTGGAAGATCACCTTGTCGCCGACGATCTTGAATCCCACCGGGTTCGAGCCGGCGGTGCCCGGGTTGAGCTCCTTGACCAGGACGGTGCCCGCGGCCGTTCCATCGGTGATCCAAAGCTCCGAATTGAACAGGCTGTTGACACCCGCCTGGAACAGGACCTTGTCGCCGAAGCGGATGAGCGCGACCGGCGCGGAGCCTTGAGGCCCCGGGACCAGGTCCTTGAGCATCATCGTTCCGGCCGAGGTTCCGTCGGTGACCCAGAGCTCGCTCCCGGCCAGGGTGTCGATGCCGAGGAACAGCACCTTGTCCCCCAGGACGGTGAAGCCGGACGGGAAGGAATTGCCGGTGCTGATGTCCTTGAGCAGTATCGTTCCGTCGGGGGTGCCGTCGGTCACCCAGAGCTCGGTGCCGTGGACTCCGTCATTGGCGCCGAACAGCACCTTGTCGCCGAACACGGCGAACCGGTCGGGGGTCGAGCTCGCGGATCCGGGGTTGATATCCTTGAGAAGAAGCGTTCCGTCGGCGGTGCCGTCGGTCACCCATAATTCGGTGCCGTGGGTGCCGTTGTTCGCCTGGAAAAGCATCCTGTCACCGAAGACCGTGAACCAGGACGGGGTCGAAGCCGCGCTGCCCGGGGCGATGTCCTTGAGCATCGAGGTGCCGGCGGCGGTGCCGTCGGTCACCCAGAGCTCGCTGCCATTGACCCCGTCACTGGCCCGGAAGAGCGCCTTGTCGCCGAGGACGGTGATCCCCGAGATCGACGAATCGGCGCTGCCGGCGCGTATGTCCTTGACGAGCGCCGTTCCGGCGGCGGTGCCGTCCGTCAGCCACAATTCCGGGCCGTTGACCCCGTTATCGGCGACGAACAGGGCCTTGCCTCGGAAGCCGGTGAATTGGCTGGGGGTGGAATAGCCCGAGCCCGGGTTGATGTCCTTGAGCAGGACGGTGCCCGCGGCGGTGCCGTCGCTGACCCAGAGCTCGACTCCCGTCGAAGGATCGTAGGCGTTGAAAAGTACGCGCTTGGTCATGTGATTTCCCGTCCCGGCGGGAGACGATCACGAATCCCGGACGGCTCCATACACATGTGTATCTATTTGATCAAATTAAGTTTTTTGCTCGTCGCCCAGCTTCATCACCGACGAGTCGAGGAGGCCTAGAGGATGAAGTCGCTCGCGATCAGTGGCACGGTGTGCGGCGCTGTGACCATGACGACGAGGTCGGCGATGCCGTCACCGTCGATGTCGCCCTGGAGGAGCCAGTCGGCGCCGCCGAGATTCTGCGCCCTGAGCTCGCCCGCAGTGCCGCTGAACGCGTCGTGGCCGATCCAGGCGAAGGCCTGGTCGCCCGCGGTGAGGCTGTTCGCATCGACCCGGCCGAGGTCGATCTTGTCGGCGCCCGGCGTGAAGTCGAGAATATGGTCCATCGAGCCGGAATTGGAATCCGCCGTCGAATCGAAGCGGAAGACGTCCGCCCCGCCGTTGCCGGTGAGCTGGTCGGCGCCGAGGTTGCCGTGGATGAGGTCGGCCTGCCCGCCGCCCTTGAGCGTATCGTTCGCCCGGCCGCCGAACAGGCGGAGCAG
>DASQJV010000141.1:0-14917 GCA_035630855.1 Allosphingosinicella sp.
CGGGCTCGACCAGGATCATATCAATTACGGCAAGGGCGCGATCGCCCTCTACCTGCTCCAGCAGCGGATCGGCGAGGAGGCGATGAACCGCGCTCTCCGGCGCTTCGTCGAGCGCTACCGCTTCACGGTCGCGCCCTATCCGCGCTCGCTCGACCTGATCGCCTTCCTCCGGCAGGAGGCGAGGACACCGGCGCAGCAGGCGCTGATCACCGACCTGTTCGAGCGGATCACCCTCTACGACCTGCGGGTCGACCGGCCGAAGGCCGCGAGGCGCCGCGACGGGCGCTGGGACGTGACAATCCCGGTCGAGGCCCGCAAGGCCTATGCCGACGGCCGCGGCAACGAGCGCGAGGCCAAGCTCGCCGAGCCGATCGAGATCGGCCTGTTCACCGCCGAGCCGGGCGCCGCCGGCTTCGGCCGCGGCGACGTCCTCACGATGGAGCTCCGCCCGATCCGCTCGGGCCGTCAGCTGCTCCGCTTCGTCACCGACCGCCGCCCGACCTACGCCGGGATCGACCCGTACAATTTGTACATCGACCGCAATTCGGTCGACAACCTCGGGCCGGTGGGCTGAAGCGGGGCCTGCCGCCCTTGACATCCGCCCCGCTTCGCGGCAGAGGCGGCGGCGCATTTGAGCGGCGGGGACGCCGCTTTTATTTTTTACGAAACCCCGTTTTTTGAGAGGCTGTCATGGCCAAGCCGACCACGGTCAAGATCAAGCTCGTCAGCACCGCCGACACCGGCTTCTATTATGTGACGAAGAAGAATCCCCGGAACATCACCGAGAAGATGACCTTCCGCAAATACGATCCCGTCGCGCGCAAGCACGTCGAGTTCAAGGAAGCCAAGATCAAATGACAAGGCGCCCGTGAGCTGCGCCGCGGTTGCGTAGCGGCCGCAAGCAGCGAACGGAGACGCCGCAGTCCGGCCGGCGGGGCAGCCGGTCCTGCCGGCTGAGCCCGTCCGACGTCACGGCCGCCCGTGACGTCCGGCCTCCGAGCCTCTTTCTCGCTGGGGCCCCGGCCTCCGCCGGGGAGCACTCTATTTGCTCGCCCCGTCGTAATGGGTGATCTCCAGCGCCTCCAGGTCCACCCCGTCCGCGCACCTCAAATTGATCTCCACCATCGGTCCGTTGGGTCCCTTGCCGTCGGCGAAGGGCGCGCAGCCGCAGGTCCTGCAGAATATGTGGCGGATATTGTGGGTGTTGAAGGTGTAGACCTGGATGTCCTCGTCCGCCGCCTCGCGCCTGAACTTGTCGGGCGTGGTGAAATGGTGGAGCGCCCCCTTCCGCCGGCAGATCGAGCAATTGCAGGCCATCGCCTTGGCCGGCATATCCTCGTCAACCTCGTAGGCGACTTTGCCGCAATGGCAGCTTCCCCGAAAGCTCATCCATCCTCTCCTTCGCTCTCGATGTTGACGGCCAGGGCGGCGAGGACGGTCTCCCAGCCGCGTTGGATCCGTTCCGGGTCGGCGGCAGCGCCTGGCGAGACGGTCTGGGTCAAGCTGAGGTCGGATCCCCCCTCGGCCGGGACGATGTCGATCTCGACCCGCTCCTCATTGTCCGAATATTTCGGGACCCGGAGGGTGAAGGCGAGCCGGCGCGGCCGGTCGATCTCCTCGTAGCGGCCGGTGTGCAGGACCTCCTCGCCGTCGCGACGCTCGACGATCTCGAAGCGGCCGCCGGCGCGGGGGTCGATGTCCACCCGGACCATCTCGCCTTCGGGCGTCGCGAACAGCCAGCGGCCGGCCACCGCCGGATCGAGCCAGGCGTCGAACACCGCTTCCGGCGCCGCCGCGATGCGCCTCTCCGCCTTCACTTGGGCCACGGCATCCTCCTCCTCCTTATCCTCAGGCCTCGGCGCGTCGAGCAGCGCCCGGACCGCCTCGACGAAGCGGATCACCGAGATCGGCTTGGAGACATAGCCTTCCGCTCCGGCCTCGCGGATCCGCTCCTCGTCGCCCTTGGCGGCATAAGCGGTGACCGCCATGATCGGAATCCGTCTCAGCTCCGGATCGCCTTTGATCCGCTCGATCAGCTCGAGGCCGCTGACGTGCGGCATCTGGATGTCCATGACGATCAGGTCCGGCGCGAAGTCGCGGGCACGGTCGACCGCCTCGCGCCCGTCGCGGACCGGCTCGGCGACATAGCCGTGGGCCCGCAGAAGGTCGCAGAACAGCTTCAGATTGAGTTCGTTGTCCTCGACAACGAGGATTTTTTGTCCCACCGGCGCACCTGTAGAAGATGCGGCGCGACGACACAAACCCGGCCGATCCCGAGGCCCTCGCCCTTTCCGCCCTCGGCTGGACCCTGGGCGACGAGGCGCGTGCGCAGCGGCTGCTCGCCCTCACCGGCCTCGATCCGGCGGCCTTGCGCGAGCGGCTCGGCGAGCCGGGGCTGCTCGCCTCGGTCCTCGCCTTCCTCGAGGCGCACGAGCCGGATCTGCTCGGCGCGGCCGAAGCCCTGAACGTGTCGCCGGCGCAGCTGGTCGAGGCGCGGCGGAGGCTGGAACGATGAGCGGCCGGCCGCTGCTCGTCACCGATTGCGACGAGGTCCTGCTCCACATGGTGTCGCATTTCGCGGAGTGGGTGGCGGAGGCTCACGATCTGAGCTTCGATCTCTCCGCCCCGGGCTTCCGCGACGCCCTTCGCGGATCGGACGGTCGGCTGGTCGAAGTGGACCGGGTCTGGCCTCTGCTCGACCAGTTCTTCCAGGGCGAGATGCACCGCCAGAACGTAGTCCCCGGAGCGGTCGAGGCGCTCGCCCGGATCGCCGATTTTGCCGATATCGTCATCCTCACCAACATCGGCGACGAATATGAGGCCGGCCGGGTCGAGCAGCTCGAGCGGTTCGACATCCGCCACCGGGTGCTGTGCAACCGCGGCGGCAAGGGGCGGCCGGTGCTCGAGCTGGTCGAGGCGATGGGGCCGAGCTCGGCCGTCTTCGTCGACGATCTCGCCGTCCATCACGAATCGGTCGCCGGCCACGCCCCCCAGGTCTGGCGGCTGCACATGATCGCCGAGCCGAGGCTCGCCGCCCACACGCCGCCCGCGCCCCACGCCCACGCCCGGATCGACTCCTGGGACGAGGCGCTGCCCTGGATTCTCGAGAGACTGAGGACATAATGACCGGAATCGCTTTCATCACCGGCGCCACCGCCGGCTTCGGCGCCGCCGCCAGCCGCCGGTTCGCCGCGGCCGGGTGGAAGGTGATCGGCACCGGCCGCCGCCGCGAGCGCCTCGAGGCCTTGGCCGGCGAGCTCGGCGACGGCTTCCTGCCGCTCGAGCTCGACATGCGGGACATTGCGGCGATCGAGGCCGCGGTCGAAGGCCTGCCGGAGGGCTTCCGGGAGGTCGATCTGCTGATCAACAACGCCGGCCTCGCGCCGCCGCTGGAGCCGCTGCAGGATTCCCGCCTCGAGCCCTCGCTGGTGGCGATCGAGACCAACGTCGTCGGCCTCGTCGCCCTGACCCGCAAGCTGCTGCCCGGCCTGATCGAGCGCAAGGGGGCGATCGTCAACCTGAGCTCGGTCGCCGCCACTTATCCTTATCGCGGCGGGGCGGTCTACGGCGGCACCAAGGCCTTCGTCCGCCAATTCTCGCTCGATCTGCGCTCCGACCTCCACGGCACCGGGGTCCGCGTCACCTCGATCGAGCCGGGCATGGCCGAGACCGAGTTCACCCTGGTCCGGACCGGCGGCGACCGCGAGGCTTCGGACACTCTCTACCGAGGAGTGGACCCGATGACCGCCGAGGACATCGCCGAAACCCTCTTCTGGGTCGCCACCCTGCCGCCCCACCTCAACATCAACGCGCTCGAGCTTATGCCGGTCAGCCAGAGCTTCGCCGGCTTCCAGGTGGCCCGGCGGGACTAGTCCGGAATCATATCAAGCCCAAGAATAACATCGGGTTATACCAGGATTGTTACGGCTTCGTCTCCGATGTTATCCTCCTCCCCCCGACTCGGGGCCAAGCATCGTTCCTGACCGGCCAAAGAAAGCTCGAAGTCACGGGAGCCGCCGCTCAGGGACAGCTTGACGTGGTAAGAGGAGATTGAAGATGGCTGTTACTCCGGTTCGTTCGAAAGTGCCTCAGACGGTGAGCGTCGCGCTGCCGCGCAAGGATTTCAACAATCTCGACAACGTGAACAAGATCGTCGCCGCTACCCTGGGCAGGCTCGGCTGCCCCGCCTGCTTCTCCGGCTTCGACCTGCGCTTCCGGCCGGGCGACCTCGTCGTCAATCCGAGGACGTTCGAGGTGGACCAGCTCGGCTGATGAAAGGCTTCACGGCGCCGGGGCTCGGTCCCGGCGCCGTCCATTGCGAGGCGCTCCACCCGCATTTCCTCGCGCATCCCGACCTCATCAGGGTCGCGGAGATCGAGCCGTCGAGCGGCTGGATCAAGGCGCCGGGCCCCGACGGAAGGATCCGGTCGAACGAGGCGACGCTGGCCCTCGTCGCCGGCCTGCCCCAGGCGAAGCTCGTCCACGGCATCGGCTGGCCGGTGGGCGGCACGGTCTGCCGGGCCCTCGAGGCCCTCGCCGAGCAGAAGAGATGGGCGGACAGGCTCGACTCGCCCTGGACCAGCGAGCATCTGAGCTTCAACGACAGCGCCGCCGGGCCGGCCGGCTTCCTTCTGCCGCCGCTGCAGAGCCCGGCCGGAGTCGCGGTCGCGGCGGCCAACATCCGGAGCCGGGCGGCCGAGCTCGGGCGCCCCTTCGCGTTCGAGACGGGGGTGAGCTACCTCCCGCCCCGGCCCGGCGAGATTCCGGACTGCGAATTCTTCGCCGCGGTGGCCGAGGCGGCGGACTGCCTGATCCTGCTCGACCTCCACAACCTGTGGGCGAACGCGCGCAACGGCCGCGGGCCGATCGAGCGGGTCCTCGCGGCGCTTCCGCCCGAGCGGATCGTCGAGATCCATCTCGCCGGCGGAATGGAGAAGGACGGCTATTGGCTGGATGCCCACAGCGGCCCGGCGCCCGCGGAGCTGCTCGACCTCGCCCGCGACTTCGTCGCCGGCCTTCCCAATTTGGGCGCCGTCCTGTTCGAGGTCTCTCCCCAATTCGTCGAGGCGCTCGGGCCAACCGCCTTTCTCGGGCAGATGGAAGCGATGAACGACCTGTGGGAGCGGCGGGGACGCCGTCCTTCGGCGCCCGTGCCCCGCCCCGTCGAGCCAGGCCGCGCCGGCGAGGCGCCGGCGGCCTATGAGGCGGCGCTGGTGCGCGCGCTCGCCGCTCCGCCGACGTCCGGGGAGCCGGCCGGCCTCGCCCTCTACCGGACCCTCGTCGCGGCTTTCCGCAACGGCGCTTTGGCCGATCTGATGCCCTACACCCTGCGCCTGCTCGGCCGGCAGCTCGGCGAGCCGGCGCTCGAGGCCCTGCTCGCCGACTATCGCCGCTCGGAGCCGCCGCCGCTCTTCCCGGCCGACGAAGCGCTCGCTTTCGCCGCCTGGCTTGGGTCGAACGGACCGTCCTTGCCTTATCTGGACGATCTGCTCGAGCTCGAGGGCGGGATCGTCCGGCTGGTCAGCGAGGGCCGGGGCGGCGAGCTGCGCTTCCGGCACGATCCTTCGGCGATCGTCGCCGCGCTCGATGCCGGCTCGGTGCCGGGGGACCTTGCCTTCGGCGACTATCGCCTTGCCCTCGGGCGGGGGGCGGAACCGGTCGTGGAAGCGGCCGCCGCGACTTGACCTGCCGCCCGGCGCGGTGCTTACGCCGCGGCCATGACCGACATCGCCTCCCGCCTCGCCGAGCTCGGAATCGAGCTTCCCGCCCCGGCCGCTCCGGTCGCCTCTTACGTGCCGACGGTGCTCGCGGGCGACCTGCTCCACATCTCCGGCCAGGTCTCGTTCGAGGACGGCCAGCTGCTTACCGGCCGGCTCGGCGAGGACCGCGACCTCGACTTCGGAGTCCGCGCCGCACGCGCCTGCGGGCTGATGCTGCTCGCCCAGATCGAGAAGGCGGTCGGGCTCGACCGGGTCGAGCGGATCGTCAAGCTCGGGGTCTTCGTCAACAGCGCCGGCGCCTTCACCGACCAGCCCAAGGTCGCCAACGGCGCGTCGGAGCTGATGCAGGACGTGTTCGGCGACGCCGGCCGCCACGCCCGCAGCGCGGTCGGGGTTCCGGTGCTTCCCCTGGGCGCCGCGGTCGAGATCGATGCGATCGTCCAGATCAAGGCGCTCTGAGCTCGAGCGGCTCGGCGCCGTCCCCTTCGCTCATCGCGGGCTCCACGGCGGCGCCCGGATCGAGAATAGCGAAGGCGCCATCGCCGCCGCGGTCGCCCGGGGCGATGGGGTGGAGCTCGACGTCCAGCTCAGCCGCGACGGCGAGGCGATGGTCTTCCACGATTACGAGCTCGACCGGCTGACCGCGGCGAAGGGGCCCGTCGCGGCGCTGACCGCGGCCGAACTGGAGGCGGTGACGCTGAACGGTTGCGGGGAGCCGATTCCGCGGCTGTCGAAAATCCTCGCTTCGATCGCCGGCCGGGCGCCCTTGCTGATCGAGCTCAAGTCGCGCGACCGCAGAGCCTCGCCGCTGTGCGCCGCCGTGGAGCGCGCTCTCGACGGTTATGAGGGACCGGTGGGGGTGATGTCGTTCAACCCCGAGATCGGCGCCTGGTTCGCCCGCAACGCTCCGGACCGGCTGCGCGGTCTCGTCGTCACCGAGAGCGGTCGACGCGGGCCGAGGGGCCGGATCGGGCGCCGCTTGGCCTTGTGGCGGGCGAGCGCCGATTTCCTCGCCTGCGACATACGCGACCTGCCCTCGCGCTTCGCCGCCGCCGCCCGGGGCCGGGGGCTGCCGGTCTACACCTGGACCGTGCGCGGCGAAGCGGATCGCGCCCGGGCCGCCGCCCACGCCGACCAGATCATCTTCGAGGCCGTCCCCGGATGAGCGAAATCCTCGCCCGGCTCGGTCGCGGCGTGGCGTCGTTCGATCCCGCCGACTGGGACCGCTGCGCCGGAGCGGGCGACCCCTTCCTCAGCCACGCCTTCCTCTCCGCGCTGGAGGAATCGGGAAGCGCGGCGCCGCGGACCGGCTGGCAGCCCGTCCCGATCGCGATCGACGGCGACGACGGCCGCCCCGCCGCGGTCATGCCGGCCTATCTGAAGAGCCACAGCCAGGGCGAATATGTGTTCGACCACGGCTGGGCCGCGGCCTGGGAGCGGGCGGGCGGCGCTTATTATCCCAAGCTTCAGATCGCGGTCCCGTTCACGCCGGTTCCCGGCCGGCGCCTGCTGACCGGCCGCGACGACCTTGCCTCCGGCCTGATCGCCGCCGCCGAGGCGGTGGTTGGCCAACACAACCTCTCTTCCGCCCACGCCACCTTCATCGCCGAGGCGGAGGTGCCGCTGTTCGAGCGCGCCGGCTGGCTGATCCGCGTCGACAGCCAGTTCCACTGGCACAATCGCGGCTATCGAAGCTTCGAGGATTTCCTCGCCGACCTGTCGTCGCGCAAGCGCAAAGCGCTCCGCAAGGAGCGCGCGTCGCTCGACGGGCTCGAGGTCGAGCATCTCACCGGCGCCGCGATCACCGAGGCGCATTGGGACGCCTTCTGGATCTTCTACCAGGAGACGGGTTCGCGAAAATGGGGGCGGCCCTATCTCACCCGCCGATTCTTCTCGCTTCTCGGCGAGCGGCTGGCGGACCGGATCCTCCTCATCTTCGCCACGAGGCACGGGAGGCCGATCGCCGGCGCCCTCAACCTGATCGGCGCGGATGCCCTCTACGGCCGCTACTGGGGTTCGACCGAAGAGGTTCCGAACCTCCATTTCGAGCTCTGCTACCATCAGGCGATCGAGGCGGCGATCGAGCGCGGCCTCGCCCGGGTCGAGGCGGGCGCTCAGGGGCCGCACAAGCTGAGCCGGGGCTATGCGCCGGTCCCGACCTGGTCGGCGCATTTCATTCCCGATCCGAGCTTCCGCGAGGCGGTCGCCGATTTCCTCGCCGCCGAGCGGCGCGCGGTGGCGGACGAGATCGCGGCGCTTGCCGAAATGACTCCGTTCCGCAAGGGATAGGGCGGATGAGTCGAGTAGAACCCCTCTCCCGCTTTTCGCGGGAGAGGAGGGGCCCGCCGCGAAGCGGTGGGAGGTGAGGGTCTGTAGCACGGACTCAGCAAGACCCTCACCTCCCAAGCCTTCGGCTTGGGCCCCTCCTCTCCCGTGAAGAACGGGAGAGGGTCAAAGTGAAAGAGGGGCCTCCATGATCCGCAAAGCCTTCGCAATCCTGCTTCTGTTCGCAGCGCCCGCCGCCGCCCAGGAGGGCCCGTCGCGGACCTTCCAGGCGCGCGACCTCTTCTCGCTCGAAGCGGCGAGCGACCCGCAGATCAGCCCCGACGGCTCTAAGATCGCCTACGTCCGCCGCTCCGGCGACATCATGACCGACCGGATGCGGCCCTCGATCTGGCTGATCGACACGCGCAGCGGCGAGCAGGCTCCGCTCGCCGCCGGTCCCGGCGCGCACAGCCAGCCGCGCTGGTCCCCCGACGGCAAGCGCCTCGCCTATATCTCGACCGCGGAGGGCGGCTCGGCCCAATTGTTCGTCCGCTGGCTGGCGAGCGGAGAATCGGTTCGCATCACCGGCCTCCCCGATTCGCCCACCAGCCTTTCCTGGTCCCCCGACGGCCGCCAGATCGCCTATACGATGTTCGTCCCCGGCGAAGGCGTGAAGCTCGGCGCTCTTCCCGCCAGGCCGGAGGGCGCCCAATGGGCTCCTCCGCTCGAAATCCATTCCGACCTCCAGTATCGGACCGACGAGGAGGGCTATCTGAAGCCCGGCTTCAGCCACATCTTCCTGGTCCCGGCCGACGGCGGGGCCCCGCGCCAGCTGAGCTTCGGCTCGGTTCACGACAATGGTCCGCTGAGCTGGACCCGCGACGGCCGCTCGATCGTCTTCAGCAGCAACCGTTCGCCCAACTGGGCGCGGGAGCCGCTCGACAGCGAGGTCTACGCGCTCGACGTCGCGAGCGGAGCGATCCGGGCCCTCACCGACCGCCGCGGTCCGGACTCCGAGCCGGTCGTTTCCCCGGACGGCCGGCTCGTCGCTTACACCGGCTTCGACGACAAAAGGCTCGGCTACCAGAATAGCGCCCTCTACGTCATGGACCGCGACGGGAGCGGCTCGCGGCTCCTCACCGGCTCGCTCGACCGAAGCGTAGATTCGCCGGTCTGGGCGGCGGACGGGCGTTCCGTCTACGTCGCCTATGAGGACCGCGGCACCCGCAAGGTCGCCCGGGTCGGGCTCGACGGCTCGGTCCGCACCGTCGCCGAGGGGCTGAGCGGCTCGGCCCTCGACCGGCCCTATACGGGCGGGAGCTTCAGCGTTGCCGGCGACGGCGCGGTCGCCGCTCCGAGCGGCAACGCCCAGCGTCCCCCCGACGTCGCGCTCTACAGGGGCGGCGCCAAAAGAACGCTGACCCGGCTCAACTCGGAGCTGCTCGATTCCAAGCGGCTCGGCGAGGTCCGGCACCTCATGGCGAGGAGCGCCGACAATCGCGAGATCGAGGCCTGGCTGACCCTTCCGCCGGGCTGGAGCGAGGGCCGGCGCGTGCCCCTGATCCTCGAGATCCACGGCGGCCCGTTCGCCGCCTACGGACCGCATTTCTCGACCGACAACCAGCTCTACGCCGCCGCCGGCTATGCCGTCCTCTCGGTCAACCCGCGCGGCTCGACCTCTTATGGAGAGGAGTTCGCCAACCTCATCCACCACGCTTACCCCGGCCGCGACTATGACGACCTCATGGCCGCGGTCGACTCCGCCGTCGCCGGCGGCTTCGCCGATCCCGACCGGCTCTACGTCACCGGCGGCTCGGGCGGCGGGGTCCTCACCGCCTGGATCGTCGGCAAGACCGACCGCTTCAAGGCGGCGGCGACCCAGAAGCCGGTGATCGACTGGGCGAGCTTCTCGCTGACCGCGGACAATCCGGCCTTCTTCTCGCGCTACTGGTTCGGCAAATATCCGTGGGAGGATCACGAGGCCTTCTGGGTGCGCTCGCCGCTGTCGCTGGTCGGCAACGTGAAGACCCCGACCCTGGTCGTGGTCGGAAGCCAGGACTACCGCACCCCGGTCAGCGAGGCGGAGCAATATTATACGGCGCTTCAGCTGAGGGGGGTGCCGACGGCGCTGGTCAAGGTGCCGGGCGCGAGCCACGGCGGGATCGCGGCGCGGCCGTCCCAGGCCGGGGCCAAGGCGGCGGCGATCCTCGCCTGGTTCGAGAAATATAAGGAGGGGGCGCCGGCGAAGTAGCGGGGTGTTGCAAGACACCCCGTTCGCCCTGAGCCTGTCGAAGGGCCTTCCTTCTTACCCGGCACGGAAATTAAAGGGCTTCGCCAAGCTCAGCCCGAACGGTTTCCGGTGAGCTCCGATGAAGTAACTCGCTCTCTAAGCCGCGCGCCTCACCAGGCCGGTGTCCGAAAGCCAGGCCCGGGCCTGGCGCTGGGCCTCGGCGATCTCGCGCGCGGTCATCTCCTCCGAGATCTCCGCCCGGCATTCCTGGGCTCGGCCGCTTCCGTTCAGGGCGGCGAGGTTGAACCATTTATGGGCTTCGACCAGGTCGACCTCGAGGCCGTGGGTCCCGGTCGAATAGGCGACCCCGAGCTCGTAGAGCGCGTCCGGATCGCCCATGGCGGCGTCGGCGAGGCGGCTTTCGATCAGGAAAGTCGCGGATTTCAGGCTGTTCCCCATTTGACATGCCCCTTTTGTTATCGCGTGTCGGGGACAGGTTTGCGCAGGCGATCCCGAAGAAATGGTTAACGGCGTTTACACCCTAAAATTCCTCCCTGCGATTTTGCGGGGAGGGGGACCATGCGAAGCATGGTGGAGGGGTTCTTCGGCGGCAGGCCCCTCCACCGCCCTTCGGGCGGTCCCCCTCCCCTGCAAAGGCAGGGGAGGATTTCAGGCTGGCTCCACCGCGAGATTGTCGATCAGCCTCGTCCGCCCGATCCTCGCCGCCGCCAGCAGCCGGGCCGGGCGCTCCAGCGCCGTCACCGGCTCGAGGGTCTCGGCATCGCGAAGCTCGATATAGTCGACCGGATCGAAACCGGCCTTGACCAGCCGTTCCTTCGCCGCCGCGAGCGCCTCTCCGACGTCGCCGCCGCGCTGGATCGCCGCCGCCGCCTCGCCCAGCGCCCGCGGCAGCGTCCGGGCCGACTGGCGCTCGTCGTCGGTGAGATAAGCGTTGCGCGAGGACAAAGCGAGGCCGTCGGCGTCGCGCTGGGTGGGCACGCCGATTATCTCGACGGCGAGGCCGCGATCGCGCACCATCTGCCGGATCACGGCGAGCTGCTGGTAATCCTTCTCCCCGAACAGGGCGATGTCGGGGCGGACCTGGTCGAAGAGGCGCGACACCACCGTCGCGACCCCGTCGAAATGGCCGGGCCGGGCGGCGCCGTCGAGGCCCTCGCCGAGGCTTCCGGCGCGGACGTCGATCGCGGCGCCTTCGGGATACATGGTCGCGACGTCCGGCGACCACAGGATCGCGCAGCCTTCCTCCTCGAGCATCCTGGCGTCGGTGGCCTCGCGGCGGGGGTAGGTGGAAAGGTCCTCGCTCGCGGCGAACTGGGTCGGGTTGACGAAGATCGAGGCGACGACGTGGTCGGCCCGCCGCCGCCCTTCCGCCACCAGGGCCATATGGCCGGCGTGGAGCGCGCCCATGGTCGGGACGAAGGCGATCCTGCCGCCTTGGGCCCTGAGCGCCGCCACTTCCTCTCTCAGGGTCTCGATGTCACGGACAATTTGCACGCCGTTGCAGCCTCCGATATCAGCTTGGCGGACGCCCTTGCGGGGGGCGGACGGCATAATCAAGGCCAAGAAACCAAGGGGTGCAGATGGCGTCGCCGCATTTCATCGTTTTCGCCAATGAGAAAGGCGGCACCGGCAAGTCGACGACGGCGGTGCACAGCGCCGTCGCGCTCGCCGCCGCCGGCCGCCGGGTGGCGGCGCTCGACCTCGACACCCGACAGCGCACGCTCGGCCGCTATCTCGACAACCGCGCCGAGACGGTGAAGCGGCTCGGGATCGATCTCGTCATGCCGGTTTACGAGACGTTCGATCCCGACAAGGGCGGGACGATCGAGGAGAAGCTCGACCGGATCTCGGACGGAGTCGAGATCGTCGTCGTCGACACCCCGGGCCGCGACGACGCCCATGCCCGGGCCGCGATGATCCGGGCCGACACCCTCGTCACCCCGATCAACGACAGCTTCGTCGACCTCGACCTGATCGGCCAGGTCGACGCCGAGACCTATCGGGTGCGCCGGCCGAGCTTTTACGCCGAGCTGGTCTGGAACAGCCGCACCCAGCGCGCCAAGACCCACGGCGCCAGCGTCGACTGGGTGGTGCTCAGGAACCGGATGCAGCATATCGAGGCGCGCAACATGCGCCGCGTCGGGGACGCCCTGAACGAGCTGTCCCGCCGGGTCGGCTTCCGGGTCATCCCCGGCCTCGGCGAGCGGGTCATCTACCGCGAGCTCTTCCCCAAGGGCCTGACCCTGCTCGACCTGCCCCATCTCGGCGAGGTCGGAATCGCCCATATCGCCGCCCGCCAGGAGCTTCGCGAGATGATCGCCGGCTTCGCCTTGCCGCAGCCGGGCGAGGCGGCCGCGCCGCAGGCGGCGGCGCTCGCCGGTTAGGCGATGGCGCCGCTCATCCTCCTCGCCGCCGGCGGCCTGCTCTGGGCCTTCGCCACCGGCCGGCTCAAGGGCTTCACCTACGAGGACGGGATCGCCGCGGCGCTCTTCCTGCTCGGCCTCAGCCTGTTCACCAAGGGCCGGCTGGTCGTCGGCGCCGCTCTGATGGCGAGCGCCCTGCTCTGGGCCGCCTGGCGGCGCTCGCGGCCGTCGTCGCGGCCGATGCCGGTGGCCGACGCCCGCCGGCTGCTCGGGGTGGGCGAAGGGGCCACCCTCCAGGAGATACGCGACGCGCACCGACGTCTGATCGCCAGGGTCCACCCCGACGCCGGCGGCTCGGCCGAGCTCGCCCACCGGGTCAACGCCGCCCGCGACACGCTGCTCGCCGAGACAATGAACCGCAAGCCGCCTCGCGCGTCTTGACCGCATTCCCCCGAACCGGAGTTTCGAATGAGCCATCGCCTGCCGCCGACCTCTCTGCGCGAATATGACATCAGGGGGATCTACGGAGAGACTCTGGGCGAGGCGGACGCAAGGGCGGTCGGCCGCACCTTCGGGACCGTGCTGCGCCGGGCCGGCGGAACCACGGTCGCGGTCGGCCGCGACGGGCGCGAAAGCTCGCCGAGCCTCGAAGCCGCGCTCCTCGACGGGCTGACCGCGAGCGGGGTCGACGTCGTCCGGATCGGCCTGGGGCCGACCCCGATGCTCTATTTCGCCGAGGCGGAGCTCGAGGTGGACGGCGGCATCATGATCACCGGAAGCCACAATCCGGGCAATTACAACGGCTTCAAGATGGTGCTGAAGCACGGCGCCTTCTTCGGCGAGCAGATCCAGGCGCTCGGCCGGACGGCGGCCGAGGGCGACTGGGAGCAGGGCTCGGGCTCGGTCCGCGACGAGGACGTCATGGAGCGCTACGTCGAGCGGCTGCTCCAGGGCTTCGACGGCGGTCCGTTCCGGATCGGCTGGGACTGCGGCAACGGCGCCGCCGGACCGGTCGTCGAGCGGCTGGTGAAGCGCCTTCCCGGCGAGCATTTCACCCTGTTCACCGAGGTCGACGGCCGCTTCCCCAACCATCATCCCGACCCGACGGTGGAATCCAACCTCGAGGATCTGAAGCGGCTGGTGCGCGAGAAGGGCCTCGACTTCGGGGTCGCCTTCGACGGCGACGCCGATCGCCTGGGCGCGGTCGACGGCGAAGGCCGGGTCGTCTGGGGCGACCAATTGCTTTCGATCCTCGCCGAGCCGGTCCTCCGCGAGGTGCCCGGCGGGACCATCATCGCCGACGTCAAGGCCAGCCAGGCCCTGTTCGACCGGGTCGCCGAGCTCGGCGGCAGGCCGTTGATGTGGAAGACCGGCCACAGCCTGATCAAGTCGAAGATGAAGGAGACCGGGGCTCCGCTCGCCGGCGAGATGAGCGGCCACATTTTCTTCAAGCACGAATGGTACGGCTTCGACGACGCCATCTACGCCGCGATCCGGCTGATCCGCGCTGTCGCCCAGCTCGGCGGCTCGCTGACCGCCCTGCGCTCGGCGATGCCGCCGATGATCAACACGCCCGAGATGCGCTTCCAGGTCGACGAGAGCCGCAAGTTCCCGGTCGTCGAGGAGGTGCTGGAGCGCCTCGCCGCGAGCGGCGCCGACGTCGATCGCACCGACGGTGCCCGGGTCAGCACCGCCGACGGCTGGTGGCTTTTGCGCGCCTCCAACACCCAGGACGTCCTCGTCGCCCGCGCGGAGGCGAAGGACGAGGCGGGGCTCGAACGGCTGGTCGCCCAGATCGACGAGCAGCTCGCTTTGTCCGGCCTCGAACGCGGCGAGCAGGTCGCGCACTGATGCCCAGGCTCTACCCGGAGGCGCTGCTTTTCTGCGTCCTCTGGGCGGCGCTGGCTATCTGGGGCGGCCTCGAGCTCGGCTGGAAGGCGGGCGCCGCGCTCACCCTCGGCCTGTTCATCATCATCATGCCGACGAGCGCCCTCATCCTGTCCCGAACGGGGAGCTTCGCACTGGAGCGAGCGGTCCGCTGGGGAATTCTGGCGGCGGCGGCGCTGATTTTGCTCTCAATCATGGATTTGGCCGCTTAGCGCGAAAGCAATTCACAGATGCCAGTCATTTGTGATAGCTTTTCGCGGAGGGTGAACGTTTTGCACAATCTGGCCTAGGCCCCGCGAAGGTTTTTCACAGAGGATTGCCATGAGTGAATGGCCTTCACGGCCCGTGACGATTTTTCACGAACGTGCCCTTCCGGAGAAGGGCACACTCGCCGGCTATGCCGCGCTAATTGAGCGCTACGGCCTGAAATT
>DASQJV010000142.1:0-4284 GCA_035630855.1 Allosphingosinicella sp.
AGGTTCTGCTTCTGCACCAGGTCGACCTTGTTCAGGACGAGGATCTTGGGCTCGCGGCGGCTCTTCAACGTGTCGAGCATCTCCTCGAGCCTTCGGAAGAAGCCGGTCTTCGCGTCGACCACCAAAGCGATCAGGTCCGCATCCGCCGTCCCGGCCCAGGCCGCCGCCACCATCGCCCGGTCGAGCCGCCGCTTGGGCTCGAATATCCCGGGCGTGTCGACCAGAAGCAGCTGGGCCTCGCCCTGGATCGCGATCCCCATCAGCCGGGTTCGAGTGGTCTGAGCCTTGGGGCTGACGATGGCGATCTTCTGGCCGACGAGGGCGTTGACCAGGGTGGACTTGCCCGCATTGGGCGCTCCGACGACGGCGACGAGGCCGCATCTCTCCGTCATTTCAATTGCTCCAGCAGCCTGGCCGCCGCCGCCGTCTCGGCTTCCTGCTTCGAGGCCCCTTCCGCCGTCGCCGAGCCGACTCCCTTGATCTCGACCTCGACGACGAAGGTCGGCGCGTGCTGGGGGCCGGTTCGCTCGGCGAGGCGGTAGACGGGCGGCTTGCGCTCCTGCGCCGCCGCCCATTCCTGGAGCGCCGACTTGGGATGCTGGGGCGCCTTGTCCCTGGAGCTGACCCTCTCCCCCCAGGCGCGGCGGACGAAGGCCAGTGCGCAGTCCAGGCCCGAGTCGAGATAAGCGGCTCCGATCAAAGCCTCGACGACGTCGCCGATGACGTTGTCGCTGTCCGAGGCGCCGTCCTCCCGGGCCTGCTTGCCGAGCCTGATGCGCGGGCCGATGCCGAGCTCGCGGCCGACCTCGGCGCAGGTCTCGCGGGCGACGAGGGCGTTCAGGCGCTTCGACAGCTGGCCCTCGGGCTCGTCCGGGAAGAGCTCGTACAGCCAGGCCGCGACGGCGAGGCCGAGGACCCGGTCGCCGAGGAACTCGAGCCTTTCATATTGCGCCTCGCCGAAGCTGGCATGGGTCAGCGCCCGCTCGAACAGGGCCGGATCGCCCGGCGGCCCGCCGAGCGCCGCCTCGAGCCAGGCGAGGGTCGCCTTGTCCATCAGAAGGTCCGCCCCACCCGCTCCCAGCGTGCCGCCGAGAACCAGGTCCAGGGCTTCACCCACTCCGCCGAGCCGTCGGTCGAGAAGAAGGCGATCGCCGCCCGCCCGATCACATAGTCGCTCGGAAGCAGCCCGACGCCCTTCTGCTCCAGGCTGAATCGGCTGTCGGCGCTGTCGTCGCGATTGTCGCCCATCATGAAATAATGGCCCGCCGGGACGGTGTAGACGGGCGTGTCGTCGGCCGGGCCCTCGACCTGGTCGATGACCTCGTAGGAGCGGCCTCCGGGCAGGGTCTCGCGGTAGCGCGGATAGCGGCAGAAGCGCTCGCCGGCCTCGGCCTCGGGGGCTCGGATCCGGCCGCCGTAGCGGCACGGGCTGTTGGGGGTGACCGGCATCAGCCAGTCGGCGACCCTGACCTTCGGGACCGCCTTGCCGTTGAGGTAGAGCTGGCCGCCGCGCATCTGGACTCGGTCGCCCGGGAGGCCGATCAGCCTCTTCACCCACTCCTCGTCCTCGCCCGGATAGCGGAAGACGACGACGTCGCCCCGCTCCGGCTCCCCGGCCCAGATCCTTCCGTCGAACGAAGCGAGGCCGAACGGGATCGAGTAGCGCGAATAGCCGTAGGGCCATTTCGCGACGAACAGATAGTCGCCGATCCTGAGCTCCGGCATCATCGAGCCGGACGGGATCACGAACGGCGCGACGATGAAGGTGCGAAGCAGGATCGCGAACAGGAAGAAGAGCAAAAGGAATCGCGTGGTTTCGGCGAGGCCACCCTTCTTCCTGTCTTTCCGGCCCTTCGCCGCGCCCGTCGCCATTCGAGCGCTTTCGCTTGGGGCGAAGGTGCGGTCAAGCGCCGCCGTCGTCATTCCGGCGAAAGCCGGAATCCATGAACACGGCCGGTGGGAATCACGCACGGCGGTGTTCATGGATCCCGGGTCAAGCCCGGGATGACGGGGCGACGGGCCCTAGGCATCGCCGCCCCGCCCCACTAAGAGCCCCGGCATGGACGAACACCAGGCCTGGGCCGCCATCGAATCCGCCGAATCGCAAACCCTGGCCGAGCTCTTCGCCGCGGAGCCCGACCGCCTCTCGAGCCTCGCGCTCGACCTTCCGGGCCTGCATTTCGATTTCTCCAAGACCCACCTCAGCCCGGCCCTTCTCGCCGCCTTCGAATCCCTGGCGCAGGCCCGCGACCTCGCCGGCGCGCGCGACGCCCTGTTCGCAGGCGCAATCGTCAACCCGACCGAGGGACGGGCCGCCGAGCACAGCGCCGAGCGCGGCCAGGGGGCGCCGGAGAGCGTCGCCCGAGCCTCGGGCCTGCGCTCGCGGATGCGCGCCCTCGTCGACGCGATCGAGGCGGAGGCGTTCGGGCCGATCCGCCACATCCTCCACATCGGCATCGGCGGCTCGGCGCTCGGGCCCGATTTCGTCATCGACGCCCTCGGCCGGGACAGCGGGCGCTACGACACGGCCGTCGTGTCGAACGTCGACGGCGCCGCGCTCGAGGAAGCGGTCGCGGATTTCGATCCGCACACCACCCTACTCGTCCTCGCGTCCAAGACCTTCACCACCCTCGAGACCCTGCTCAACGCCCGCTCGGCGCTCGCCTGGCTCGAGCAGGGCGGGGTCGCCGATCCCTATGGCCGGATCGTCGCACTGACCGCGGCGCCCGAGCGGGCGCTCGATTTCGGGGTCGACGAGACAAGAATCCTGCCCTTCGCCGAGAGCGTCGGCGGACGCTACTCGCTCTGGTCGTCGATCGGCTTCCCGATCGCGCTGGCGCTCGGCTGGGAGGCCTTCGAGACCCTGCTCGAGGGCGCCGCGGCGATGGACCGCCACTTCCGGCTCGCTCCCCTCCGTGAGAACGCCCCGGTCCTCGCCGCTTTCGCCGACCGCTATTACGCCAATGTCCGGGCAAGCCAGACCCGCGCCGTCTTCGCCTATGACGAACGGCTGAGGCTGCTGCCGGCCTATCTCCAGCAGCTCGAGATGGAATCGAACGGCAAGTCGGTGAGGCTCGACGGCTCGCCCGCCGGGCGGGCCACCGCGCCCGTCACCTGGGGCGGGGTCGGCACCGACGCCCAGCACGCCGTCTTCCAGCTCCTCCACCAGGGCAGCCACCTCGTCCCCGTCGAGTTCGTCGCCTGCATCGAGCCCGGCCACGCCCAGGGCGAGGAGCATCACCGCCAGCTCCTGATCAACTGCTTCGCCCAGGGCGCCGCACTGCTGTCGGGCAAGCCCGGCGACGACCCGCACCGGACCTATCCGGGCGACCGGCCGTCGACGACCATCCTCCTCGACCGGCTCGACCCGGCGACGCTCGGCGCGCTCATCGCCTTTTACGAGCACCGCACCTTCGCCAACGCCGTCCTGCTCGAAATCAACCCGTTCGACCAGTTCGGAGTCGAGCTCGGCAAGGCGATGGCGAAGGCGATCGACAGCGGCGACGAGATCGAGTTCGACCCCTCGACTAGCGCGCTGATTACAAGGGCCCTGGGCAGTGATGCCTGAACGTCGCCCCAGCGAAAAGCCGGGGCCCCGGCGGGTGAAGAGCGCCGGTGCCTTTCGCCCCCTGGGGTCCCAGCCTTCGCTGGGACGACGTGCAATGAAGGAAGACCAATGCTGATTCTCATCTACCTGTTCGACGGGGTCACCGCCCTCGACGCCGTCGGCCCCTACGAATCGCTGAGCCGCCTCCCGGGCGTCGAGATCCGCTTCGTCGGCAAGCGCGCCGGGCCGGTGCGCACCGGCGATGGGGTCCTGGCGCTCCATGCCGGCAGCGGAATCAACGACGAGATCAAGGCCGACATGCTGATCGTCCCGGGCGGACGGCGCGCCGGAATCCAGCGCGAGATCAACGACGACCGCGTGCTGGGCTGGATGGCCGTGCTCGACGGGGTGACGAAACGGACCTGCTCGGTCTGCACCGGCTCGCTGATCCTCGGCGCGGCGGGCCTTCTGGAAGGCCGCCGGGCCTCCACCCACTGGGGCGCCCGCAACAACCTGCACCTGTTCAACGCCACCTACTCGCCCGACCGGATCACCGAGGACGGCAAATATCTGACCAGCGCCGGAGTCTCCGCCGGGATCGACCTCGGACTCACCCTCTGCGCCGAGATCGCCGGCCGCGAGATGGCGGAGGCCGTCCAGCTCAGCATGGAATACGACCCAGCACCGCCCTTCGACGCCGGGGATTTCAAGAAGGCGACACCCGAGCGGCTGGCCAA
>DASQJV010000143.1:0-8525 GCA_035630855.1 Allosphingosinicella sp.
CAAATATGGTGGCACCGGCCTCGGCCTCTCGATCAGCCGGGAGATCGCCCGGTTGCTGGGCGGTGAGTTGCAGGTGCGCTCGAAGCCGGGCGAAGGCTCGACCTTCACCCTGTTCGTCCCGCTCGAGGCCGCCGCCGTCGCCGCTCCCGAGGGCCATGCCACCACCGCGCGCTACGAGAACAGCGGCGCCAGCGTTCCGACCGCGCTCCCGGTCACGCTCGAGGTCAGCGACGACCGCGACAATCTCGGCGGCGATCCGTTCGTCCTCATCGTCGAGGACGACGTCACCTTCGCCTCGATCCTGCTCGACCTCGCCCGCGAGGCCGGGCTCAAGGGGGTGATCTCGCCGGCCGGCTCGGGAACGCTCGCCATGGCGCGCAAGCTGAGGCCCGACGCGATCACTCTCGATCTCGGCCTCGACGACATCAACGGCTTCGTCCTGCTCGACCTGCTCAAGCACGATTCGGAGACGGGCGAGATTCCGATCCACGTCATCTCCGGAGCCGACGAGGTCTCGTCGGTCACCCAGATGGGGGCGTTCGGGGTGACCGCGAAGCCGGCCGACCATGACGAGCTGGCCGAGGTGTTCAGCCGGATCCAGGCCGAGGCGGCCAACCGCCGCCGCCGCCGGCCGCGCTCCCGCGGCGAGGACGCCCTGCCCAAGCCGCGCAAGCTCCCCGAGCTCGCCGGGACCAGGATCCTGATCGTCGACGACGACATCCGCAACATCTACTCGCTGACCAGCGTGCTCGAGAGCTACGACGTCGAGGTCCTCCACGCCGAGCGCGGACGCGACGGAATCCTGATCCTCGAGCAGACCCCCGGGGTCGACGTCGCCCTGATAGACATCATGATGCCGGAGATGGACGGCTACGAGACCATGCAGAAGATCCGCGAGCAGCCGGCGCTGGCCGGCCTGCCGCTGATCGCGGTCACCGCCAAGGCGATGAAAGGCGACCGCCAGAAGTGCCTCGACGCCGGAGCCTCCGACTATATCGCCAAGCCGGTCGACATCGAGCTCCTGCTGGCGCTGCTGAGGGTGTGGATCGGCAAGACCCGAAACCGCGTCGTTCGCCGCAAGGTCCGTCCGCAGCCCGTCCAGACGGCGGCGGAGTGATCCCAGTGAACGCGCCAAGGCAGGTGGGTCCGGCCGACCCCGACGCCGTCCCCCAGGACGAGCCGGATCCGGCGGCGCCTCCCCGCGCGCGGGTTCTGGTCGTCGACGACGACGACCACAATCTGCTCGCCATCAGGACGGTCCTCGAGGACATAGCCGAGGTCGAGGTCGCCTCGTCCGGCGACGAGGCGCTGAGGCATCTCCTCAAGGGCGAGTTCGCGGTGATCCTGCTCGACGTCTACATGCCCGGAATGGACGGCTACGAGACCGCCCAGATCATCCGCGGCCGCGAGCAGACCAAGCGCATCCCGATCGTCTTCCTCTCCGCGGTCAACAAGGAGAAGGAGCATCTGATGCGCGGCTATTCGATGGGCGCCGTCGACTATGTGTTCAAGCCGGTCGAGCCCGTCGTTCTCCGCTCCAAGGTCGCGGTGTTCGTCGACCTGTTCCTGATGACCCAGGAGATCCAGCGCAAGGCGGCCCAGGAGCAGAAGCTGCTCGACGCCAACCTTCGCGCCAATGCCGAGCGCCTCAAGGTCGAGCAGGAGCTCCGACTCGCCGAGCAGCGCCAGGCGGCGATCATCGCCTCGCTCCCGATCGTCCTCTACATCGAGGCGGACGGCCCTTCCCCGCGGGTGCCCCAGTTCGTTGGCGGCAATTTCACCGCCGTCACCGGCTTCGCCTTCGAGGACATCGCGGCGCAGCCGACCCTCTGGGCGGACCGCCTCCACCCGGAAGACCGCGAGCGGGCCGTGGCCGCGATCCGCGACCGCCAGCGCACCGGAGCGATGGCGATCGAATATCGCTGGCAGTGCGCCGACGGCCAGTACAAGCATTTCCTCGACCAGGCGGTGCTTCTTCGGGCGGAGGAGGGCGATTCCGCCCGATATGCCGGCACCCTGCTCGACGTCACCGACCGGAAGGATCTCGAGAAGCAGCTGCTCGAGGCCCGCAAGATGGACGCGATCGGCAAGCTGACCGGAGGCATCGCCCACGATTTCAACAACCTCCTCGCCGCCGTGCTCGGCGGGCTCGGCCTGATCGAGCGGCGGCTTCCGCTCGAGGAGGATCACAGGAAGATCATCGGAATGACCCGGCGCGCGGCCGAGCAGGGGTCGGAGCTGGTCAAGCGGCTGCTCGCCTTCGCCCGGCGGCAGACGCTCCAGCCCGATTCGGTCGACATCAGCCGGCTCTCGGCGACGGTGACCGACCTTCTCGCCCACACTCTGGGCGGCCTCGTCCAGCTCGAATGGCGCTCGGACGACCGGGTCTGGTGCGCCTATGCCGACAGCACCCAGCTCGAGCTGGCGCTGATGAACCTCATCATCAACGCCCGCGACGCCATGCCCAAAGGCGGCACCATCGTCGTCGCCGGCCGCAACGCCGAGGCGGCGCCGGGCAATGCGCTCGGACTCCCCCCCGGGGAATATGTCGTCCTCGCCGTCTCCGACGACGGCAGCGGAATCCCCGCCGAGATCCTCGAGCAGGTCACCGAGCCCTTCTTCACCACCAAGGCGGTCGGCAAGGGCACCGGCCTCGGCCTGTCGATGGTCTACGGCTTCGCCCACCAGTCGGGCGGAGCGATCGCCATCGAAAGCCGGGAGGGCGAAGGCACCAACGTCGAGATCTGGCTCCCGCGCGCGCCCGCCCGGGAGGAAGCGGCGGAGGAGCCGGCCTCGGCGGCCGCCGAGCCGGAGGCCGCGGCCCGTCCGCTTCGCATCCTTCTGGTCGACGATCACGACGCGGTCCGCGAGACGACCGCCGGGATGCTCTGCGACATGGGCCACAAGGTCGAATGCGCCAGCGACGGCCCCGGCCTGCTGCGCAAGCTGAGCGCGGCCCCGGCCGATTACGACCTCATCATCACCGACTATGCCATGCCCCTCCTGTCCGGCGCCGAGGTCCTCAGGCAGGCCCGCGAGATCCGCCCCGGAATGCCCGGCATCATCATCTCCGGCTATGCCGACAGCCGCTCGATCACCCGCCAGGGCAGCGAATCGGCCGTCCTGACCAAGCCCTTCACTCTGGACCAGATGAAAGCGGCGATCGGCGGGGTGAGCGGAGCGGCCCGGGAGCCGGCGGCCACTCTGTAGAAGAGCGCGACCCCGTGGCGGAGAGGGAGGGATTCGAACCCTCGGAACGCTTGCGCGCTCAACGGTTTTCGAGACCGCCCCGATCGACCACTCCGGCACCTCTCCGCATGGGGATTGTCGCCCCGGCGTGAAGCCGGGGCCGGTCGACAGGCGGGGCGCTTAGCCGAAGCGTTCCGGCTTGCCAAGGTGTCGGACTCCCTCACCCTCGCTTGCCTGCCGCCCGCCAGGCCCTACATAGGGCCGGGATGGAAGAGATCGAAAAATTTTTCACCGGCAACGCCGCCGCCGCCTCGCTCGCGCCGCCGGTCGCCCACGCCCGCTTCGCCATCGGCGAAGTGGTCCGCCACCGATTGTTCGACTTCCGAGGGGTGATCTTCGACGTCGACCCGGTCTTCGCCAATTCGGAGGAATGGTATGAGGCGATCCCCGAGGACATCAGGCCGCCCAGGGACCAGCCTTTCTACCATCTTCTCGCCGAGAACGGCGAATCGTCCTACACGGCCTATGTCAGCCAGCAGAATCTGCTCGCCGACGACAGCGACGAGCCGGTCGACCATCCGGCCATATCGGGCCTGTTCGACACGGTGGCCAAGGGCCGCTACCGGCTGAAGAGGCTGCATCGGCACTAGGGGAAGCGGTTGACACTCCGGGCCGGCTTCGGTAGCAGCCCGGTTCCCGCGCGGGGGTTCGGCCGCGGCCGACGAGTTGCGCGGAAACAGCTTTAGAGATTTGGAAAAAGCCATGTTCGCAGTCGTGCGCACGGGCGGCAAGCAGTATCGCGTCGCCGCCGGAGACAAGATCGTCGTCGAGAAGCTCGCCGGAGAGGCGGGCGATACCATCCAGCTGGGCGACATCCTGCTCGCCGGCGAGGGCGCGGACCTCAAGTCCACCGACGGCCTCACCGTCTCGGCCGAGATCATCGCCCAGGCCAAGGCCGACAAGGTCATCGTCTTCAAGAAGCGGCGCAGGCACAATTACCGCCGCAAGAAGGGCCATCGCCAGCAGCACACGATCCTGAGGATCCTCAGCATCGGCGACCAGAAGGCCGAGAAGCCGAAGAAGGCCGCCAAGGCGGAGAAGCCCGCCGCCGAGACGGCCGAGGCCGTCCCGGCCCGGGTCGACCCGCAGATCACCGACAGTGCGGCCGAGGCCCCGAAGAAGGCAAAGGCGAAGAAGGCCGAGGCTCCGGCCAAGGCCGAGGCCCAGCCGCAGGCGCCGCTCAAGGTGACCGGCGCCGAGAGCGAGCAGGTCGACGCCCCGGCCAAGGCCAAGAAAAAGGCCTCCCCGAAGAAGCCCGCGTCTGATAAGAACGCGTAAACCCTAAAGAGATTAGAGCTTAGTCATGGCACATAAGAAAGCAGGCGGATCCTCACGCAACGGTCGCGACAGCGCCGGCCGTCGCCTGGGCGTCAAGAAGTTCGGCGGAGAGACCGTGCTCGCCGGCAACATCATCGTTCGTCAGCGCGGGACCCGCTGGTACCCGGGCGCCAACGTCGGCATCGGCAAGGACCATACCCTCTTTGCGCTTACCGACGGCCGGGTCTCGTTTCGCGACGGGAAACTCGGCCGCAAGTTCGTCTGCGTCGACATGCCGCAAGCGACCGAAGCAGCGGAATAGGGACGAGCCGAGGAAGGGCCGTCCCCAGGAGGGGCGGCTCCAGGTCTCAATAGAGAACCGAATTCGAGGGAGAGGAGCCGCCGGGTTTCTCTCCTTTTTGTCGTTTCTCCCTCGAAACGGTCGCCGAACCGACCCCGAACCGGGTCAGTGCGGCGGCGGCAAGGGAGGAAGAGACATGTTCGTGAGGACGGAAAGACTGTTGCTGCGGCCCGGCTGGAGCCAGGACGCCCCTGCCCTCTTCGAGGCGATCGCCGACGAGCGCATCGTCCGCAACCTCGCCACCGCGCCCTGGCCCTACCGGCCGGACGACGCCGAGGCCTGGCTTTCGACCGAGCGCAAGGTCTCCGAGCCGTCGCTGCTCATCCTCCGCTGCGCCGAAAGCGCCCCCGAGCTGATCGGAGCGATCGGCTTCGGCCGACGCCCGACCGGCGAGATGGAGTTCGGCTACTGGATCGCGCGGCGCCACTGGGGCCGGGGCTACGCCACCGAGGCGGGCCGGGCGGTGCTCGCCGCGGCGCGCCACAGCCTTCGCCTCAGGCGGCTCGACGCCGGCCACTTCCTCGACAATCCCGCCTCCGGCCGGGTGCTCGAGAAGCTCGGCTTCAGGCCGGTCGGGAAGATCGTCCCTTATTACAGCGCCGGCCGCGGCGAGGCGTCCCCCTGCCGATTGTTCGAGCTCGAGTTCGACCAGGAGGCGGAGATCGCCCCGGAGGCGATGGCGGCGTAGGAGAAGAAGCATTCCTCCCCGAGCTTGTCTCGGGGAGGGGGACCGCGGCGCGAAGCGCCGTGGTGGAGGGGCAAAACGGAGTCAGAATTTCCCCTCCACCAGGCTTCGCCTGGTCCCCCTCCCCCAGCGAGCTGGGGGAGGAATTTCTAAGCGGCGACGGCCTCGAGGCTGCGCTCGGCCTCGGCGATCAGCCTGCGGTCGTCATGCTTCCAGGGGTGGAAGCCGGGGAGGAAGAACTTCACCCAGCCGCCGAGGATCTTGCGGAACATGCCGGGGCTGACCATCGCGTACCAGAACAGCCCCGCCCAGGCCCGCGGCCCCCGGATCCCGTCCTGCTCGAGCAGCATCAGGGCGCCGTGGGTGCGCTCGACGAAGAAGTTCTTCGTCACCTTCAGCATGACCAGCGACTTGACCGTCCAGCGCTTGCGGCGGGGCCAGTTGCGGGTGGCGTGGAGCCAGGTGTCGTAGGCGACGCCCTTATGCTCGATCTCCTCCATCGAATGCCACCGCCACAGGGCCGCCGACTGGGGGTCGGCGCCGGCGAGGTGGCGGGGATTGCCGAGCAGCTGGTTGGCGAGGATCGCGGTGAAATGCTCGAGCGCCATGGTGGCGGCGAGGTTGACGATCGGCGGCCGGCCCTTGGTCTCCTCGAGCCTCTTGTCGACCCGCGCCTCGAGCGGAGCGACGTCGTAGCCCGCCTCGACCGCGCGCCGGTTGAAGGCGACATGCTCGCGGCTGTGCATCACCTCCTGGGTGGTGAACGCCCGGATCTCCTCGGCCAGCCTGGGCGGAGCGTCGTCGCGGAAGGCGCGGACGCTCTCGACGAAGAAGGCCTCGCCCTTGGGGAAAGTGATCGACAGCGCGTCGTAGAGCGCGCTTCCGTAGGGACTTCCGTTCAGCCACCAGCGCTCCGTCCTGGCGCCGCGGCCGAAGCGCCGGTCGCGCGGCGTGATCGTCAGGTCGGAGGGTGTGATCTGGTTCATTTGGCTCTCCGTCATTCCGGCGAAAGCCGGAATCCATGAACACCGCGCTTGTCGGTCCGGCAATTCCGGTGTTCATGGATGCCGGATCAAGTCCGGCATGACGAACAACACATACTTACACGAATGTCAATAGCGCGCGAACGCCTGTCCCCCGAAGAAAGCCGTGCCGCCGCGCTCGAGGCGGCCCGGGCGCTTCTGATCGAATCGGGGCCGCAGGCGGTGACCCTGAAGGCGGTCGGCGCCCGGATCGGCAAGACCCATGGCAACCTCCTCCACCATTTCGGCTCCGCCGCCGGCCTCCAGGGCGAGCTCGCCCGGCTGATCGGCGAGCGGGTGACGGCCGAGATCGCCCGGGTCGTCGAGCGCGAGCGCCAGGGCGAGGCGGATCCGCGCGAGATCGTCGACCGCACCTTCGACGCCTTCGACCGCGAGGGCGCCGGGGCGCTCGCCGCCTGGATGATCCTCAGCGGCAATCGCGACGCGCTCGACCCGATACTCGACGCCATCCACCGCCTCGTCGACCAGCTCGGCGCCGGCCATGAGGACCGCCCGGTCCACGAGACCACCCTCTGGCTGGTCCTCGCCGCTCTGGGCGATTCGCTGATGGGCGGGCCGATGGCGAGCGCTCTGGGCCTTCCGCGCGAGCAGGCGCGGGAGATCGCCACCCGGCATTTGGTCCGGCTGGCGAGCGAGCGAGGCCCGTAGGCTAACGCAAAGCGAGCACCACCGCGCCGTCGAAGCCACCGGCCGAGCGGACCATCCGGGCGAGCGGAACCGATCCGCCGGCCTGGCGGAAGATGCCGTCCTCGTCGTTGCGCAGGCGCCGGCCGCCGCGGCCGCGATAGGCGCTCTGCGCATAGACCTGATCGGACAGGGGATCCGGGAAATAGATTTGCGAGGTGACCTCGCGCCCGTCGGGGGTCGCCACCTTGCAATGGACGTGGGTGGCTCGGCCCTCGTACCAGCCCGGATAGAGGGTCTCGAAGGCGACGACGCCGTCGGCGTCGGCGAACTGGGTCCCGCGCAGCCATTTCCCGCCGGCGCTTCGTTCGCTCTCGTAGCCGGAATAGACTCCGGCCGAATCGCAATGCCAGATATCGACCCGAGTCCGCGGCGCCGGCGAGCAATCGCCGGCGCCGACGACCTGCAGCCGCAGCCGCAGCCTGGCGCCGGGACGGCCTTCGCTTATGTCCCGGCGCACCAGGCGGGGATCGAAATAGAAGGGGCCCTCAGTCTGCCGCGGAGTCAGCGGGCAGGCGGTGCCCGCGATCAGCCGCCCCGGCCCGGCTGTCGCGGCCGCCTTCGGCTCGCGGGCGCAGGCGAGCAGCGGGGCGAGCGCCGCCACCCCCATTCCGGTGATGATGTCGCGGCGGCCGAGGACAGGTGTCACGCCCCCCTTCCTGACAGATCGGCCCTAGAAGCGGAAGCCGATGCTTGCGACCGCCTGCGCCCGATCGAGGGCGAAATTATCTCCATAGTTCGAATAGCGATATTCGGCGCCGACGAAGGCCCGGCGGCCGAGCAGGATCTGGGCTCCGGCGCCGAAGCGGAAGCCGTCGACCGAATCGCGGCCCGCCGCGATCGTTCCGAAGGGCGGCGGATTGGGGTCGCTCTGGAAGAAGAAGCCTTCCTTCGTGCGGGTGTAGCCGCCTCCGGCATGGATCCGGAACTGGCTCGACAGGACGAAGGTCGCGCGGCCGCCGACATAATATTCCGGCCCGTCCTCCGCGCTGAGGCCGGCGCTGGCGGAGAGGGTGAGCTCCTGGTCGGTGGTGACGTCGCTAAATTCGGCGTCGACTCCGAGCAGGAAACGACCGCCGACCCTGAAGTCGTAGCCGACCCGGGCGCCGTAGAGCACGCCCTGCTCATAGCCGTCGGTGTCGTAGCCGCCGATCAGCTCGGCCCTGAAGCCGGGCATCGCCGCGGCGTCGCGGCCGGCATGCTTCGGCTCGGGCTCCTGGGCGCAGGCAGCATGGGTCGTCACCGC